>NZ_JBHWIE010000067.1:0-31004 GCF_042732085.1 Actinosynnema sp. NPDC059797 | reverse complement strand
TAATAGGCCGAGGACTTGTCATGAAGACGCTACGCATCCACTGTGCGGTTCTGAAAGAACCGACCGGACCACCCGGTCCCATCGATGTCCCTTCTCGGAGGGGTTCGGTGGGTGGGGTGCCTACGGTGATCGGTAATTTCATAGTGTTTCGGTGGTCATTGCGGTTGGGGAACACCCGGTCCCATTCCGAACCCGGTAGTTAAGCCTTCCAGCGCCGATGGTACTGCACTCGTGAGGGTGTGGGAGAGTAGGACGCCGCCGAACATTCTTTCCCTCAGGGGCACCCGTTATTCGGGTGCCCCTGAGGGCTTTTTTGCGTTCAACGAAGCTCTGAGCAGCTTCTCCGAGCGAGCTCAGGTCCGAGGGTCCGGGCAAGCTCAGGACAGCCGAGCGGCGATGGCCTCACCCAGCGCGGTGCCGGAGAGCCAAGCCGTCTGGACCCTCGGGGATCCCCAGGCGTCCCCTGCGATGCCGACCACCTCGTCCCCGAAGTAGAACGGCGCGTCTCCCGCTTGGACGGGCCGGGCGAACGTCCACCGACGCACGTGGACCCCAACAGCGGCGTCCGGCAGCTCCAGCAGGTCCCGCACGGCCGATTCGATCTCGTCACCGGCGGCCAGGGCGTCGGCCACGTACTGCTCGGCGAAGGCGTCACCGGTGTGCGCGACGAGCACGGGCGCGTCGTCCCCGCGGCGGCTGCCGTCGTCGAACAGGGTGGTCAGGACGGGGTGGTCGTTGACGAACGCACCGCGGAAGTCCGACCAGGTCCGCTCCTCGTACACCAGCGTGGCGACCAGCGACGGCAGCCACTCCTGGCGACCGGCCACGTCCCGGACCTCGCGCAGGTGCGGGTCGAGCAGGCGCAGCGCCTGGGGGCCCGGCATGGCGAGGACGACGGCGTCCACCGGGGTGCCGTCCACGCGCGGCCCGGGTTCGACCCACTCGACCGGGCTGGAGGTCGTGACGTCCAGCCCGGAAGCCAGGTCCTCGACCAGGGACCGCAACCCGCCCTCCGCCGCCCACCGCACGGGTCCCGTGGTCCACGAGGAGCCGTCGGCGGAGTGGACGGCGAAGGTGTCCGTCCACTCGCGGGCCAGCCCGGCCCGCCTCCACCGCTCCGCGACGGCGGCGAACCGGGGGTCGGACACGGTGAAGTACCCGGCTCCGATGTCGGACCGCCGCCCGTCGTAGCGCTTGGTCGCCATCCGGCCGCCGATGACGTGGGCGCGTTCGAGGACGCTGACCTCCGCCCCCGCGTCGACCAGCGCCCGCGCGCACGCCACGCCGGCGATCCCCGCGCCCACGACCACCACCCGCACGGGCGGACCTCCTGACCTGACGTCACGTTCTGGTGAGCGAGACCGCTGACCGGGCGATGCACGCGAGGCGTGCGGGTGACGGAGCACTCCCGCCCTGGATCCATCCATACCGTAGCCGCACGAGCACCGATCCGCGGGCGGGGAGGTCTCCAGTGCCGTGGCCATCGCGCGGACGACGAGGCGGCAGACCAGGCATCGGACGAGGGCGGGGACAAGAACGAGAACGAGGGCGAGGACGAGGCATCGGGCGGGGCAGGCGGCGGGGCAGGCATTCGCGCCCCGGTCGCGGTTCCCTGCCGCGGATGTGGGCGCCGACGGTGCTCGCCCTGGTGCTGCTCGTCGCGCTGGTCCTGCTCCTGCTCACCTACGTGTGACCGACCACGTCACTCGACCGGCTTCAGGGAGCCGGTGGGGAAGCGGCGCTCGTTGCGCTCGATCTTGGCGAACGCGGCCTCGACCAGGTCCACGCCGAGCTTGTCGGCCAGCCGCACGAGGTAGTGCACGACGTCGGCCAGCTCGTCCCGCACGTTCCAGGCCAGCTCGGGGTCCTCCATGGCGCGGGCGGCCTCCTCGGGGGTGAGCCACTGGAACAGGTCCGTCAGCTCGCCGACCTCCCCGGACAGCGCCATCACGAGGTTCTTCGGGGTGTGGTACCGGTCCCAGTCCCGGGCGGCGGCGAACCGGCGCAGGGCGTCCCGCAGGTCTTCCAGGCTGTTCGCGCCCGCCCGGTCGTTCGTGCCCGCAGGCATGTCCGCAGAGTTGTTCATGCCCGCAGAGCTACCACACGGTGGTCGCTGGGCCGCACGCCGCGCACCCGCTTGAACGCCGTGCTGAACGCGAACCCGTCGGCGTAGCCGACCGCGCGGGCCACCGAGGAGACCGTGGCCCCGGGTCGGGTGAGCAGGTCGGCGGCGAGGTCCATGCGCCACTCGGTGAGGTAGGTCAGCGGCGGCACGCCGACCAGCGCGGTGAACCGCCGGGCCAGCGCCGCCCTCGACACCCCGGCGCGCCCGGCCAGCTCCGCGACGGTCCACGCGTGCCCCGGGGCGTCGTGCAGCGCCCTCAGCGCCGGTCCCACGACGTCGTCGCCCAGCGCCCGGTACCAGGCGGGCGTGTTCGCCTCGGGGCGGTCGAACCACTCGCGCAGCGCGAACACCAGCAGCACGTCGAGCAGCCGGTCGAGCACGATGTCCTGCCCCGGCCGGTCCTTGGCGACCTCGGCGGCCAGCAGGTCCAGCGTCGGGCACGGCCCGCCCTCGCACGGCACCACGAACGCGTTCGGCAGGGCGTTGAGGAGGCGGTCGGAGATGCTGCCCTCGACCTCGTAGCTGCCGGTGAGCACCGCGGCGTCGCCGTCCACCCCGGCCCCGAACTCCCCGGCCCCGACCCCGCCGGCTCCGACCCCGCCAGCTCCGACCCCGCCGGCCTCGCCCCCACCGGCCCCGAACGCCCCCGGCTCGAACCCGTAGGTGCGCGTGCCGATCCGCCAGCGCTCGCAGTCGGGTTCGCCCACCGAGATCCGAGGCGGCCGGTCGGGGTCGTCGGCCAGCACGAACCGCTGCGGTCCGCGGGCCAGGCCGATGTCACCCGGTCGCATGAGGAGCCGGGCGCCGTCCTCGGCGAGCAGCCACGTGTCACCGCGGGTGGCGGCGACGAGGGTCAGCGGCGCGGTGGCCGAGTACTCCAGCGACCACGGCGGCGAGGCGAACGAGCGGCACACCAGGGCGCCGTGGGCGTGCACGCCGCGCAGCAGGTCGGTAAGAGCGTCCACGTAGACGATTGAACATGGTCCGTCGAGCCTGAGCCATGTCCGACCGGCGCCGTCGTTGATTGGCTCGGGGCATGACGATCCTGGTTATCGGAGCCACCGGCAAGACCGGCCGCCGCGTCACCGCGGCCCTCGACGCGCTCGGCGTCGACCACCGCCCCGCGTCGCGCAACTCGGAGGTCCGCTTCGACTGGTTCGACGACACCACGTGGGAGCCCGCGCTGGCGGGCGCCACCGCCGTGTACCTGGTGCCGCCGGCGCTGACGCTGGACGACGACGAGGTGGCCGCGTTCGTGCCGCGCGCGGTGGCGGCGGGCGTGCGGCGGTTCGTGGCGCTGTCGGCGCGGGGCATCCCGGAGGGGGACGGGCGGGAGCGGGCGGTGCGGGAGTCCGGTGTGGACTGGACGGTGCTGCGGCCGACGTGGTTCTCCCACAACTTCAGCGAGGACTTCTTCCTGCCGCAGGTGCTGGGTGGCGAGGTCGTGCTGCCCGCGGGCGGCGACGGCGCGCACCCGTTCATCGACGCGCGGGACATCGCCGACGTGGCGGTGGCGGCGCTGACGCAGGACGGGCACGTGGGTGTGGTCTACGAGCTGTCTGGGCCGGAGGCGTTGACGTTCTCCGAGGTGCTGGGGCAGATCGGGGAGGCGTCGGGGCGCGACCTGCGGCTGGTCGACGTGCCGCCGGCGGCGTTCACCGCCCTGCTGGTCGAGGGCGGCATCGCGCCCGGCTACGCCGAGGTGCTGACCGGGTCGCTGGTCGCGATCCGCGACGGGCAGGACGCGCACCTCTCCGACGGGGTGCCCGCCGTGCTGGGTCACGACGGGCGTTCGTTCGCCGATTACGTCAAGGGGGCGGCCGAGGCCTGGGCCTGAGCCCGACACCAGGGGGCGCGGGCGCGCCGGGCGGGCGTTCGAGCAGGGGGCGGACCGCCCGGTCCACGGCGGGCGTTCGTCCGAACGCGTCCTCGTGCCCGCGTCCGACGGCGTCCTCGTGCCCGCGTCGGACGGCCTCGGGCCGGCGCGCCTAGTCCCGGACGAGGGCGAGCCGCGGCCGCGGTCGTTCGACGTGGTCGCCCTGGCCGGGCAGCGCGGTCAGGACGAGCCCGAACACCAGCCCGTTCAGCTCCTCCACGTCCAACAGCAGGTCGCGCGCCACCCGGTGCGGCGTGGTGCCCTGCTCGCGCAGGGCCCGGAACACCTTGGCGAGCAGCTGGGACGTCTCGCGGCGGCCCTCGTCGCCCGCCCGGCGGGCCAACTGCCGGCACACCGCCGCGTACTGGGCGGGGCTGAGCAGCCCCAGGTCGCGCAGGCGGTGGGCGAGGGTGAGGGGGTCGACGTGCCAGGTGGCGGCGTGCGCGACGACCTGCTCGGTGAGCGCGCCCCTGGGCACCGCGGCCAGGACGCCGGCGCGGGGCAGCAGGAACGAGGTCGCGAACGCGTCCGCGTCGTCGGCGCCGACGAGCCTGCCCAGCTCGCGGGCGGTGTCGACGCGGGTCCGGGCGGGCGCGGCGGTCGGGTCGAGGAAGACGTACGGGGTGCCGTCGTGGCGGCAGGAGAACGGGCCCGCCGCGGCGCAGTCCGGGGGCAGCGAGAACACCCGCACCCCGTGGGCCTCCAGCAGGTGGACCATGTTGGGCGCCGGGCGGTGGGGGATGCCCCAGCGGGCGCGCAGCATCCCGGCCGCGGTCTCCGGGTCGGGCTGCTCCCACGTCGGCACGTCCGGTTCGGGCAGGGTGAACGCGCCGGCCAGCCAGCCGGCGAAGCCGATGGCCAGGCGGGCCGCGCCGGTGGCCGCGTCCCGTTGCCGCCGCGCCGCCGGCCTGCTGAACGCGACCTCGACCTCGGGCACGTCCCCGGCCTCCAGGAAGGCGGGCGGGAAGCCGAGGGCGGCGGCCAGCCTGGCGGTGGTCGCGGGTCGGGGTCGGCGGCGGCCGCGCTCGTAGTCGCCGATGCTGGCCGGGCTCGTGCCGGCCTTGTGCGCCAGTTCCGCCGCGGTGAGACCGCGCCGGGTGCGGGCGAGGGCGAGGCGCGACGGGGTGAACATGATCGCGCCATTCTCGCACTACCGCTCCACCGCGGCGGTGACCTCCACCCGCCGCGCCGGAGGCGCCCGCCTACCGCTTCAGTGTCACGGTCACCTCCACGTCGTCCGGCGCGTCGGCGCCGCGCGGGGTCGGCAGCGGCCCGAAGACCAGCGGCGGCAGCGTGATCCGGCTGGCCCAGCGGTCGACGACCTGGCCCTGCGGGGTCGGTTCGGGCTGGGCGACCTCGCGGAGCACGACCAGCCGGTCGCCCTCCTGGTGCGGGTAGGTGACCAGGAACCACAGCTTCTGCTCGTGGGTGTGCAGCGAGTCGAACAGCGTGAACTGGTCGCGGTCGTTGCCGCGCATCATCGCCGCGATCGCCGGGCCCTTGGCGTAGTCGCTGCGCAGCGGCGCGCCGGGCGTGCCGGTGTGGCGGTTGCCCTGGAGGGTGCCCAGCACGACCGGTTTGGTCGGGTGCTGGACGAGGCCGGCGTTCCACTTGTCGACCCTGGTCCACCCCTCGTTGACCAGGATCTCCCGCAGCTTGCCGACGCGGTGGATCCAGTCGAGCAGCCCGGCGCCGTTGGTCGGGCCGAGGGGAGGCGCGGAGGCCCGCGCGTCCACGCCCGCCCAGATCGCCTCGTCCAGGTGGTCGACGCGCAGGCCGAGTTCGGCGAGCCGCGCGTGGTGGTCCGCGGTCAGCTCGGCGGCGTTCGACATCTGCATGACCCGGACGGTAGCCGCGACCACCGACAATTTCCGGGTGGGCGGGTTCGCGGACCCGCCGATCGGCGGTCCGGGTGACAGGATGGGGTCATGGGTGCGAGCGGTGGGGACGGTCGCGGCCCTCGCCACGCGTCGCAAGGGCGCCGCGGCGGTCGTGGCGCGATCCGCGGCTCCGGGAGCTACCGGGAGCAGGACCACCCGGAGCAAGACCACCCGGAGCAGGGCCACCCGGAGCAGGGCCACCCGGAGCGGGACCACGCGGTTTTCTCGGCGCTGTTGGAGGGCGACGCGGAGGACCTCTACGACAACGCGCCGTGCGGCTACCTGTCCACGATGCTCGACGGGCGGATCGCGAAGGTGAACGGCACCCTGCTGCGCTGGCTCGGGTACGAGCGGGAGGAGCTGGTGGGGCGGCGGCGGTTCGCGGACCTGCTCACCGTCGGCGGCAAGCTCTACCAGGAGACGCACCTCGCGCCGCTGCTGCGGATGGGGGGCGAGGTGCGGGGGGTGGCGCTGGAGCTGGTCGCCGCCGACGGCACGAGGCTGCCGGTCCTGGTGAACTCCGTGGTCAAGTCGAGCCCCGACGGCCGGCCGCTGCTGATCCGGACCACGGTCTTCGACGCCGTCGACCGCCGGTCCTACGAGCGGGAGCTGCTGCGCGCCCGGCGGCAGGCCGAGGCCGAGCGCGACGAGGTCAGGCGGCTCGCGACGACGCTCCAGCGCACCCTGCTGCCGCCGAGGCTGCCGGAGATCCCGGGCATCGAGCTGGCCGCCCACTACCACCACGCGTCGCCGTACCAGGTGGGCGGCGACTTCTACGACGTGTTCCCCCTCGCGGACGGCCGGTGGGGCCTGTTCCTGGGCGACGTGTGCGGCAAGGGCGCCGGGGCGGCGGCGGTGACGTCCCTGACCCGCTACGCCCTGCGGTCGGCGGCCGTGTACGACCCGGACCCGGTCACCGTGCTGAACAACCTCAACACCGTGCTCAACCAGGAGCAGGACGAGGGCGTGTCCCGCTTCTGCACGGTCACCTTCGGCGTCCTGGCCACCGGCGGTGACGGCTGCGACCTGGCCCTGGCCGCCGGCGGCCACCCGCCGGGCCTGCTCCTGCGCGCCGACGGCACCGCCCGGTACGTCGACGTGCCGGGCGGCCAACTGGTCGGCGCCCTGCCCGACGCGGTGATGGCGGGCGTCGAGGTGAGGCTGTCGGAAGGCGACACGTTCGTCCTGTACTCGGACGGCATCACCGAGGCCAGGACCGGGCCGGGCACCCGGTACGAGGAGGAGGCGCTGCTGGAGTTCGCGGCCGGCATCGCCCCCACCACCGCGGCGGGTGCGGTGGAGGCGATCGAGGGCCTGCTCGCCGAACTGGGCGAGGGCGTCGAAGACGACACGGCGGTGCTGGCGGTGGGCGTGCCGCGCCGGGCGTGACGGTCGTTCCCGGTCGTGGGCGGCGTTCCGCGGCCCCTGCCGCGAAGCGCGGGGCCCTGACGGTCGCGCGCCGGGATCAGCGCCCGTGCCACACCGGGTGCATGTGGCGACGCCGTTCGTCCGGCGCCTCCTCGGTCTCGAACAGGTCGTCGGCGCCGCGGTAGGCGCAGTCGATGCCGAGCCGGTGCAGCAGGGCGATCCCTTCCGCGGCGGGACGGGCCGGGAACAGGGCGACCAGGCGCGTGACCGGGTCCGGGCTGCTCGCCGCGTAGTCGAGCAGCTGGGCGACCGATTCGCGGACCTTGCCGTGCGTGGCCAGGCTCTTGGCCTCGATCACCACGATGTCCGAGCCGTCGCGGTAGTACAGGTCGGCCCTCTTGCCGGTGGGGGTGACGAAACTGGTCATCTCGACGTCGGAGCGGAAAGCCCGGTACCGGGCGACGAGTTGGGCCTCGACGCGCTCGTGCGCGACTTTCCGCGCGGCGATCTCGCGCCAGACCACGTCCACGTGCGCCCGTTCCACCGGGATGATCCGCGTCCGCGCGCCGATGAGGTCGGCGGTCGCGTCCAGCTGGGCCGCCAGCTCCGCTTCGGCGGTGCTGGGGTTGAGCCGGAAGGCGCTGATGATGCGCGCCGTCCGCTCCTCGTCGAGGATCCGCTGGCCGTAGACGTAGTCGCCGGGCGTGAAGCCGTCGATGCTCCACAGGTCGGTGATCGGGTAGTCGGTGAGCCGCACGTTCAGCACGCTGTAGACGTTGACGAAGCTGTCGCTGTTGGCGTGCTGGTCCCACAGGAGGTCGGCCAGGGCCTTGTTGCGGAAGACGTGGCCGATCTCGCCGGTCGCCTTGATCTTCTTGTCGCCGACGAACAGGACGACCCCGCCGTCGCGCAGGCGCTCCATGGCCTTGTCGTGACGCGGGATGGCGCCCCAGAACCGCGCCCTGCCGGAGGGGTGGAGCGCTTGGAGCCTGGCCAGGTCTTCCCCGGCCAGCAGGGAGCGGTGCGGGTCGCTCGCGAACTCGACGGAGCCTTCGAGCGTCTCGTGGAAGCGTTTGCGGGTCTCGGGGTTGCCGTAGCAGGGCGCCAGCAGGGCAAGCGTCATGAGGTTCACCCACCGGTTCTCTCGCCGGGACGCGTGGGTGTTGACCATAGGTCCCGACGAAGCCTCGCGTTGACCCGGGTGAGTGATGCCGGAGCCTCGGGATCCCGGATCGGCGGCGTGCGCCGCGCGGGGCCCGGAGAGGTGGGGCGAGCACCGGGCGGCACCCGCCCCACCTCCCGTCAGGGCGGGATCATCACGCCTCCCAGACCTGGACGGCTCTCACGACGAACGGCGCGTCCGGCACGTAGGTGCCCTTGCCCGGGTACGTCGTGAACTCCGCCTCCGTCGAGCAGGTCGCCCCCTGGTACACCGACGCGTCCCGGGTCAGGAGGTTGACGAACGACCTGGCCACGAAACCGCGGGGCAGGGGTATGCACTCGCCCGGGTTGGCCGTTTCCAGGTCGAGGCGGTGCGACTGGCCCGCGTAGTCGACGCCCGACCACGCGCAGAACTCGCCCCGGTCGCACTCGGGGACGGCCTGGGCGGAGGCGGTGCCGCTGGTCAGGAGGGTGGTGGCGATGAGAGCTGTGATCGTCTTCATGGCACCAGGTTGCACAAGCCGGGCGGCCTTGTCGCGATCACGGCCCTTCGTTCACCGGTACGTGTTGTTTCAGGCCGCGCGGCGCTTCAACCTGCGCAGTTGCCCCTCCAGGTAGGGCCGCGCGCGGCGTTGGCCGCCCCTGGCGGTGATCGCGCCGGACAGCGCGGTCAGGACCCTGACCACCCGCTCGGCGTCCGGGTGCCACCCGCGCCGCTCGCACTCGGCCAGCCAGTCCGACGGCGACAGGTGACCCCGCTCGCGGTTGCAGCGCCGGCAGGCCGCCACCTCGTTCTCCAGCCACGACGGGCCGCCCTTGACCCTCGGGACCAGGTGGTCCGTGGTGGGGGTGACCCGGTCGTCGAACGGGCGGCGGCACCACGTGCAGTCGCCGCCGTCGCGGGCGGTGGCCAGCGCCAGGCGGGTGGCGCGGTCGGGCGGCTGCTCAGCCACCGGCCAGGCGCGCGGCGAGCCGGATGGCGTCGTGCGGGGCCGCCGCGTCCGTGTCGTTGTCGAAGTACGCGTACACGTCGCGGTCCGCCGACCACGCGCGCACCAGGTCCGCCCACTCGTCGAGCTCCGCGTCGGTGTAGCTGCCGTGGTAGAGCGCCTGGTTGCCGTGCAGGCGCAGGTAGGCGAAGTCGGCCGTCACGTCCTCCAGGTACGGGTACGCGCCCGCCGAGTGGGAGACGACCAGGCCGATGCCGTGGGCGCGGAGCAGGTCGGTGAACTCCGGGCGCAGGAACGAGGGGTGCCGGAACTCCAGGGCGTGCCGCAGCGGGCGGTCGGCGTCGGTGGTGGTCCACGTCCGCTCCTCCGGCAGGCGCTCGTCGTGGTTCCCGGCCAGCTTGGCGGCCTCCTCGGTGGTGCGGGGGAGCAGGTCGAAGAACGTCGCCAGCCGCTCGGGGTCGTAGCCGAGCCTCGGCGGCAGCTGCCACAGGAAGGGCCCCAGCTTCTCCTCCAGGGCCAGGACGCCGGACGCGAAGAAGTTCGCCAGGGGCACCTCCACGTCGCGCAACTGCTTGAGGTGCGTGATGAAGCGCCCGCCCTTGACCGCGAACACGAAGCCGTCCGGTGTCTGCGCCGCCCACGCCCGGTAGCTCGACGGCCGCTGCAACGAGTAGAACGAGCCGTTCAGCTCGACCGACCGCACCAGGCCCGAGAGGTGTTCCAGCTCCCGCCGCTGCACGAGGCCCTCCGGGTAGAACGCGCCGCGCCGCCAGTAGGGGTACACCCACCCCGAAGTCCCGATCCGCACCTCTCCGGCCATGGCGCACGGGTACCCCGCTTGACCTCCACCGCACTCCATGGTGGAGGTTCCACCCATGGACGACCGCAAGATCGACGCCTACCTCGACCGGATCGGGGCCTCGCGCACCGAGGGCATCGCCGAACTGCACGAACGGCACCTCCGCGCCGTGCCCTTCGAGAACCTGGACATCCACCTCGGCGAGGAGATCACCCTCGACGAGGACCGGCTGGTCGACAAGATCGTCAACCGCCGCCGCGGCGGGTTCTGCTACGAGCTCAACGGCGCGTTCGCCGCCCTGCTCAGGGCACTCGGCCACGACGTCGGGCTGCTGGCCGCCAGGGTGTTCACCGACGGCGCCTACGGCCCGCCGTTCAACCACCTGGCCCTCCGCGTCGGAGACCTGCTCGTCGACGTCGGCTTCGGGCGGTTCTTCCTGCGGCCCCTCGACCTGCGCAGCCGGGAGGACCAGCACGACCCGGCCGGGGTGTTCCGGCTCGTCGACGCGCCGCACGGCGACCTGGACGTGCTGTTCGACGGCGAGGTCCGGTACCGGGTGGAGCTGCGGCCCCGCGAGCTGGCGGAGTTCCGGCCGGCCTGCTGGTACCAGCAGACCTGGCCCGGCTCGCCGTTCCGGCGCGGCACGACGTGCTCGCTGCCCACGCCCGCCGGCCGCGTCACCATCGCGGACCACGAGCTGATCACCACCGACGCCGGCGGCAAGCACGTCGAGCACCTGGACGACGAGGCCCTGCTCGCCGCCTACGCCGAGCACTTCGGCATCGAGCTGGACCGGGTGCCGAGGCTCAGCTGAGCCGTTCCGCCAGCGCCCGCGCGTCGTGGGGCGCGGCGCCGCGCATCGTGTTGTCGAAGTAGACGTACACGTCGCGGTCCCGCGCCCACTCCCGCACCCGCGTCGCCCACCGGTCCAGCGCCGCGTCGGTGTAAGGGCTGATGTAGAGCTCCTGGTCGCCGTGCAGCCGCACGTACACGAAGTCCGCCGTCACCTCCGCGGGCTCCGGGAACCGGCCCGCCGACTCGGCCACGCACAGCGCGATGCCGCGCTCGGTCAGCATCCGGACCAGCTCGGGGTTGTCCCAGCTGGGGTGCCTGATCTCCAGCGCGTGCCGCACGGGCGGGCCGGGCAGCAGGTCCAGGAACGCGGCCAGCCGCTCGGTCCGCCACGGCAGGGTCGGCGGCAGCTGCCACAGCACCGGCCCCAGCTTGGATCCCAGGTCGAGCACCCCGGACGCGTAGAACTCGGCGACCTCCCGGTCCACGTCCTCCAGGCGCTTGTGGTGGGTCACCTCGCGGTGGCCCTTGACCGCGAACACGAAGTCCTCCGGCACGCGCTCGAACCACGACTTGTAGTCGGTCGGCCTGCGCAGGCCGTAGAACGTGCCGTTGATCTCCACGGTGTCGAGCCGGTTGGCCAGGAACTCCAGCTCCGTGCGCTGCGGCAGGCCGCGCGGGTAGAAGTCGCCGCGCCACTCGGGGAAGTGCCAGCCCGACGTGCCCACCCTGATCGCGCCCACGAAGACCCAGGTGCCCCGGGACGGCTCCGGTGAAACGTGCGTGCCACCGGAGCGACCCCGGCCCGAAACACCCCGCGCCCCGACGCACGGATCGCGGATCCAACCGACGAGCGAGGCCGACAAGCACACTGACAGATGGTCAAAATCTGTCAGTTGAAATCTGTCTGACAAAACTTGCCCGACGGGACCGGTCTGGTGAGGTCGGTCTGGGGGAACCGGTCTGGGGGAACCGGTCTGGGGGACTCGTCTGTCAGAACCCGGCGCCGTCCAGTGCGCCCGTGACCACCCGGTCCACCTGTGCCTGCTGCGGATCGCGGGCCAGCGCCTCGGTGCACGGGCAGCCCGCGAGGTCGCTGCCGCACAGGTAGACGCCCAGCACGCGCAGGCTGCGGGCGGTCTGCCGCAGGCGTGCCGCGCCCCGCAGCCGCACCTGCCCGTACACGGCCTTCGCCAACTGGTAGGGCGCGCCGGGCCCCAGGTCGACGCACGCCTGGCTGTCCAACTGCTCGGCGACGTGCGCGATGGGACGGCACCCGCACGCCCGCACGGACCGCACGAGCCGCTGGTCGAGCTTGGCCACCAGCCGCCGGGCCACCTCGTCGCGCCACCCCCGGTCGGTGCGCAGGAAGGCGACCAGTTCCTCCACCCGCACGGGGTCGGGGCGCGGGCGCCGAGCACGTGATCTGAGGCGATGAGGACTCATGCCACCCAACATCAGGGCTGGTAAACGGTCCGGCGCGGCCTTCACCCGACTGCGCGCACGGCTGTAGCCGGACGCACCAGCGGGCGACCACTCGGTGTCAGAGGCGCCCGGCCGGCCCCGACCACGCCACCGCGCCCACCCCGACCACGTCACCGAGCCCGCCCTGACGACGTCACCGAGCCCGCCCGACGACCCCGCCCGCTTCCGGCCCCGATGACGCCACCGAGCCCGGCCGCGACGTGCGACCGGGCTCGGTGACGGGTCTCGCTACGCCGGGACGGAGGCGACGCCGGGCGCCAGGAACCGCTTGCCCGTCACCTTCTCCGAGATGCCGGCGCGGTCCAGGTACGGGGTGATGCCGCCCAGCCAGAACGGCCAGCCCGCGCCGAGGATCATGCACAGGTCGATGTCCTGCGCCTCGGCCACCACGCCCTCGTCGAGCATGACGCGGATCTCCTCGGCCATCGCCTCCAGCGCCCGGGAGAAGACCTCCTCGCCGGTCGCCGGCTGGTCGCCGAACCGCCACAGCTCCTGCACCTCGGGGTCGACGGTCTGCTTGCCCGTCGCGTCCCACTGCCACACCGCGGTCTTGCCGGCCTCGACGAACCGCTTCATGTTCTCCGACACGCCGAACCGGTCGGGGAACGCGCGGTGCATCGTCTCGGCCACGTGCAGGGCCACGGGTGGCCCGACGAGCTGGAGCAGCACCAGCGGGGACATCGGCAGGCCCAGCGGCTCGGTGGCCTTGTCCGCCACCTCGAACGGCGTGCCCTCGTCGATGGACTTGACGACCTCGCCCATGAACCGGGTCAGCAGCCGGTTCACCACGAACGCGGGCGCGTCCTTGACCAGCACCGACGACTTCTTCAGCTGCTTGCCGACCGCGAACGCGGTGGCCAGGGTGGCGTCGTCGGTCTTGTCGGCGCGCACGATCTCCAGCAGCGGCATGACCGCCACCGGGTTGAAGAAGTGGAACCCGACGACCCGCTCGGGGTGCTTCAGGCCCGACGCCATCTCGGTGATCGACAGCGACGACGTGTTGGTCGCCAGCACCGCCTCGGCCGAGACGTGCTCCTCGACCTCGGCGAACACCTGCTGCTTGACGCCCAGGTCCTCGAACACGGCCTCGATGACGAAGTCCGCGTCGGCGAACGCGGCCTTGTCCAGCGAGCCGGTCACCAGCGCCTTGAGGCGGTTGGCCTGGTCCGGCGACACGCGCTTCTTGCCGAGCAGCTTGTCGATCTCGCCGTGCACGTACCCGACGCCCTTGTCCACGCGCGCCTGGTCGACGTCCGTCAGCACGACGGGCACCTCCAGCCGCCGCGCGAACAGCAGCGCCATCTGCGAGGCCATCAGGCCCGCGCCGACGATGCCGACCTTGGTCACCTTGCGCGCCAGCGACTTGTCCGGCGCGCCCGCGGGCCGCTTGGCCCGCTTCTGCACCAGGTCGAACGAGTAGAGCCCGGCCCGCAGCTCGTCGCTCATCACGATGTCGGCCAGCGCCTCGGTCTCGGCCGCGTAACCGCGGTCGAGGTCGTTCTCGCGCGCCAGCTCCAGCAGCTCCAGGGCCTTCAGCGCGCCCGGCGCGGCGCCCTTGGTGCGGCCCTCGACGATGGCGCGGGCCCGCGCCACGGCGGCGTCCCAGCCCTCGCCGCGGTCGATCTCCCTGCGCGCGGGCGTGACGTCGCCGCGCACCACGGAGGCCAGCCACAGCAGCGACTGCTCCAGGTAGTCCGCGGACTCGAACAGCACGTCGGCGATGCCCAGGTCCAGCGCCTGTCGCGGCTTGAGCATCTTGTTCTGGTTCAGCGCGTTCTCGAAGATCACGGTGACCGCGTCGTTCGCGCCGATCAGGTTGGGCAGCAGCTGCGTGCCGCCCCAGCCCGGGAACAGGCCCAGGAACACCTCGGGCAGCGCGATGGCCGCCGCGTTGGACGCCAGGGTCCGGTAGTGGCACGACAGCGCCAGCTCCAGGCCGCCGCCCATGACCGCGCCGTTGACGAAGGCGAAGGTCGGGACCTCCGACTCGGTGAACTTGCGGAACACGTCGTGCCCGAGCTTGCCGATCGCCAGCGCCTGCTCGCGCTCGGACGCCCCGCCGACGGCTGACAGATCCGCGCCGACGGCGAACACGAAGGGCTTCCCCGTCACCGCGATGGCCACCGGGTTCGCCGCCGCGGCCTCGTCGAACGCCTGGCCCAGGCTGACCAGGGACTGCGGGCCGAACGTGGACGGCCGAGTGTGGTCGTGGCCGTTGTCGAGGGTGATGAGGGCGACCTGGCCGGTCAGGCCCGGCACGGTCACGAGCCGGGTCCTGGCGGTGGTGACGACCTCGTCGGGGAACAGGGCCTTGGCCTCGTCAGCGGTCAACGTGGTCACTTGTTCTCCCCGTTCCAGTGCGGGTTCTCCCAGATAACGGTGCCGCCCATGCCGATGCCGATGCACATCGTGGTGATGCCGTAGCGCACGTCCGGGCGCTCGGCGAACTGCCGCGACAGCTGCGTCATCAGGCGCACGCCCGAGGAGGCGAGCGGGTGGCCGGTGGCGATCGCGCCGCCCCACGGGTTGACCCGCGGGTCGTCCTCGGCGATGCCGAAGTGGTCGAGGAAGGCGAGCACCTGCACGGCGAACGCCTCGTTGATCTCGAACAGGCCGATGTCGTCGATGGTCAGGCCGGCGCGCTTGAGGGCCTTCTCGGTGGCGGGCACCGGGCCGACGCCCATGACCTCGGGCTCGACGCCCAGGAACGAGTAGCCGACCAGGCGCATCCCGATCGGCAGGCCCAGCTCCTTGGCGGTCTCCTCCTCGGCGAGGATGCAGCCGGTGGCGCCGTCGTTCAGGCCCGCCGCGTTGCCCGCGGTGACGCGGCCGTGCGGGCGGAACGGCGTCTTGAGCTTCGCCAGGTCCTCGACCGTGGTGCCGGGGCGCGGCGGCTCGTCGGCGGTGGCCAGGCCCCAGCCGTGCTCGGCGGAGCGGGTGGCGACCGGGACCAGCTCGGGGCCGATCTTGCCGTTCTTCACCGCGTCGGCGTACTTGGCCTGCGAGGCGGCGGCGTAGGCGTCGGCGCGCTGCTTGGTGATGGCGGGGAACCGGTCGTGCAGGTTCTCCGCGGTGGAGCCCATCACCAGGGCCGACGGGTCGACGATCTTGTCGGACAGGAACCGCGGGTTGGGGTCGACGCCCTCGCCCATCGGGTGGCGGCCCATGTGCTCGACCCCGCCCGCGATCACCACGTCGTAGGCGCCGAACGCGATGCCGCTGGCCGAGGTGGTCACGGCGGTCATGGCGCCCGCGCACATGCGGTCGACCGCGTAGCCGGGCACCGACTTCGGCAGGCCCGCGAGCAGGGCCGCGGTGCGACCGATGGTCAGGCCCTGGTCGCCGATCTGCGTGGTGGCGGCGATGGCCACCTCGTCGACCCGCTCCGGGGGCAGCTCGGGGTGGCGGCGCAGCAGCTCGCGGATCACCTTGACGACCAGGTCGTCGGCACGGGTCTCCGCGAAGATTCCCTTGGGGCCGGCCTTGCCGAACGGCGTGCGAACACCGTCCACGAAGACCACGTTGCGAACGCGTGCCGGCGCTACTGGTGCGGCCACGGCGTCTCCTCTCCTACCGATCGGTAACACAACTCTAGCCCCAGTTACTGGTCGGTAACCACGGTGGTGGCCCTGTCGGGTCTGTCACAGCGCGCCCGGATGAGGAGGAAGACCGCGAAACCGAACGGGGACAGGATGATCGTGAACACCAGCAGCGGGCCCATGAGCAGCGGGTTCAGCCCCAGCCTGCGGCTCTCGCGGTACATCCACGCCCCGATCAGCAGGTCCCACGCCAGCACCTGCGCCCACACCGCCGAGGCGCCCCACGACGTGCCCAGGAACTCCCGCAGTTCACCGAGCTCCGGGCTGCTCATCGTCGCCCACAACTCGGGCAGGTGCCCGGCGACCAGCGCGGTGTAGACGACCAGCGGCGGCACCGCGATCAGCGGCGAGGAGACGACGCGCGGCGTCCACGCCCACGTCGGCGCGAAGACCATCAGCCCCCAGAACGGGACGGTGAGCCAGAACGTGATCTCGAACAGGAAGCCGGTCACACCGCCACCGGCTCCCGCTCGTCCCGCGGCTCCCCGGAGTTCCCCTGCCGCTCCGCCGGTCGCGCCCGCAGCGCCAGTGCGCCCGCCCCGACGGTCCAGGTCGCCACGGCCAGCGCGCCCAGCGCCGTGAGCAGGTCCGGCCGCAGCAGCGGCTGGCCGCGCAGCGCCTGCCAGGTGACCAGGGCCATCAGGCCCGCGTAGCCGATCGCGACCGCCCAGGCGAACGGGCGGTTCGCGCGGCGGCGGAACAGGATCACGGCCAGCGGGACCACCTGGAGGGCGTGGATGCCGACGAAGTGGGGGACCCGCAGGTCGCCGCCCGTGGTGTTCCAGCCGGTCAGCGGCATCTGCGGGCCGCCGGACGGCACGCCGACGCTGTGCGACCCGACGATGCCTGCGGCCATCTCCCCGGCGTCCACGTTCGCGGTCATCAGCAGGCCCAGGGCCAGGCCGACCAGGGCCAGGACCAGGCCGAGCCGGATCGCCGCACCGGCCGTGCGGTCGCTGAAGCGGGTGAAGGCCAGCGCCACCGAGATCACCGCGTGCATGACCCACAGGGTCATGATCGAGACCGCCATGACGTTCCACAGCGCCTCGTCGAACGGCGTGGCGACGTTGAAGTGGCTCCGCTCGCCCCGGGCGACCTGGCCGACGATGACCACCATCTCGACCGCGGAGCAGGCGGCGATGACGGTGCCCGCCCACCAGGCGGTGCGGCGGAAGCGGGTGACGAAGGTCAGCATCCAGGCCAGTGTGACGCCGTAGAGGGCGAGGGACGCGCTGAACTTGAACGGTTTGAACCAGATCGGCGAGCCGACCAGAATCCGGTCGTCCACGACCATGCCCACCGACGAGACGACGACGAGGGCGGTCATGAGCAGGGAGAACACCATCAGCGGCGGATGCCACCGCAGCAAGCGGGTCATGTCGGACTCCTCGTATGGATAGCGGCACTTTCTACTATCGGATAGCTACAGTATCCATGCTGAGGGGTCTCTCAGGAAGGGGTGCGTGCCCATGCGCATCGCGGAGTTGAGCCGGCGCAGCGGTGTGCCCGTGCCGACGATCAAGTACTACCTGCGGGAAGGGCTGCTGCCGGCCGGTGAGCTGACCAGCCCCAACCAGGCGCGCTACACCGACGCCCACCTGCACCGGCTGCGGCTCGTGCGGGCGCTGGTCGAGATGGGCGGGCTGTCGATCGCCGCGGTCCGCGACGTGCTCGGGGCGCTGGACGACCCGGACACGTCGCTGCACAAGGCGATGGGCACGGTGTCGGCCGCGGTGGCGCAGCCGGACATCGACGTGTCCGACGAGGTGGCGTACGAGCAGGCGCGGGCGTTCGTGGAGCGGCAGGGGTGGACCTGCCGACCGGGGTCGTACACGTTCAAGGCGCTGGTCGGCGTGCTGACCACGGCGCGCGAGGTCGGGCAGCACGGGTTCGTCGACCTGCTGGACGACTACGCGCGGGCCTGCGCCCACCTGGCCGAGGTCGACCTGGACTACGTGCTGCGGATGGCGTCGAAGGACGAGGCGCTGGAGGGCGTCGTCATGGGCACGTTCCTGGGCGACGCGGCCGTCGCGGCCCTGCGCGCGATGGCCCGCCGCGAGGTCTCCGAACGCCGCGCGGCCACCGAAGCCCGACCCGGCTCACCCGGAACGCACAACTCACCCACCCGGAACGCATGACACGCAGGGCTCGAACGCATGACACGCGAGACCTGAGCGCATGACACGCGCGTGTCATGCGCTCAGGCCGGGCGTGTCATGCGCCCGGAGCCCGCGAGTCGTACGTTCCGGACCCGCGAGTCGTACGTTCGGACACCCCGAGTTCTACGTCGGCGGTGGGGTGTTGAGGGCCTCGGAGAGCGCCGTGGCGGTCAGGTCGACCTGCCAGTCGCGGGCGCCCGCCTCGCGCAGGGCCTCGGCCACGCCGGTGGGGGTGGTGTCGGCCGGTGGTTGCCAGCAGGTGCGCCGCACCAGGTCCGGGAGCAGCAGGTTCTCCACGGGCAGGGTGTTGGCCTCCGCGATGGCGGTCAGCGCCGCGCGGGCGGCGGCCAGGCGGGCGGCGGCGGCCGGGTCCTTGTCCGCCCAGCGGTTGGGCGGTGGCGGGCCGTCGTGCTGCTGGGATGCCTCGGGCAGTTCGGCCCGGGGCAGGGCCGCGGCGCGTTGGAGCGCGCCCAGCCACACACCGGCCATGCGTCGTTGCGCCCGGCCGCGGAAGACGGGCAGGGCGAGGAGGGACTGCTCGTCCGCCGGGTTGCGGGAAGCGGCCTCGACCAGCGCCGAGTCCGGCAGCACCCGGCCCGGCGCGATGTCGCGCTCCCGGGCGAGGGCGTCACGGGCCTCCCACAGGGAGCGCACCGCGGCCAGCTGCCTCGGGTTGCGTATCCGGTGGATGCCCGACGTGCGGCGCCACGGCTCCGCGCGCGGGCGCGGCAGGGGGGCCGTGCGGGCCGCCTCGAACTCCTCGAGCGCCCACTCCAGCTTCCCCTGCCGCTTGAGCTCCTGTTCGAGCACGTCGCGCAGCTCGATCAGCAGTTCGACGTCGAGCGCGGCGTAGTTCAGCCATTCGGCGGGAAGGGGCCGGCGCGACCAGTCGGCCGCACCGTGCCCCTTCTCCAGCCTGTAGCCCAACAGCCGCTCGACGAGCGTGCCCAGCGCCACCCGCTCGAAACCGGCCAGCCTGCCCGCCAGCTCGGTGTCGAACAACGCGCTCGGACGCAGCCCGAGTTCGGCGAGGCACGGCAGGTCCTGGGACGCTGCGTGCAACACCCACTCGGTCCCGTCCAGCGCCTCGACCAGCGGGTCGAGCCGACCGCCGAGGGCGATCGGGTCGACCAGCACGGTCCCGGCGCCTGCCCGGCGCAACTGCACCAGGTAGGCCCGTTGCGAGTAGCGGTAGCCCGAGGCTCGCTCGGTGTCCACCGCGACCGGACCCGTCGCCCCGGCGAGCGCCTCAGCGGCACGCCGGAGCGACGGAGCGTCGGCGACGACAGGCGGCACCCCGTCAGCGGGTTCCACCAGCGGCACCGGATCAGCCCCGGTTGGTTCGGTTGGCTCGTCGGAGGGTACGTCCACGGCGGAAGACCCTACGACGAACGCACCACTCGCGGGTGTGTTCGGCCGGTTCAGTGCGGTAACCCGCCTCAGCGGATCACGCCGGCACGCATGGCCAGCGCGACCATCTGAGCCCGATCCCCGGTGCCCAGCTTGCGCCCGATCCGCGACAGGTGAGACTTCACCGTCAGCGCGGAAAGGCTGAGCGCTTCGCCGATCTCCTTGTTGCTCTGGCCATCGGCGACCAGCTGGAGGACCTCGACCTCACGCGCGGACAGTTCCCGCGGCGTGTTGTCGGTGCCCGGCACCCTCGTGCCCGCGGCGAGCACGGGCGCGACGCTCGGGTCCGCGTAGACGCCGCCGTCGAGGACCCGGCGCACCCCGTCGGTGACCACCATCGGAGAGGCGGACTTCAGCAGGTACGCCTGGGCGCCCGCCTGGAAGGCCGACCTGACCGCGTAGGGGTCGTCGGAGGACGCGAGGACCACGATGCGGGGCCAGCCCTGGGCACGGAGTTCCGTGACCAGGTCGATGCCGGTGCCATCCGGCAGACCCAGATCGAGGATCGCGAGATCACACGGTCCGGTTGCGAGTGCCCGCGCCCGAGCCTCCGCGACCGAAGCCGCCTCATGCACTGTCCCGGCTCCCATCTGGGTGAGCCGAGCGCTTATCGCCTCCCTCAGCAGCGGGTGGTCGTCGACCACCAACACCGAAAAAAGCTCCTCCCGCGGGTGCGGGACCATGTTCGCCGGCAACGAGCCGGCTGGCGTGGTACGAACGGCCTGACCTAAGCCGACGGCAGCCACGTCACTACCTCCCTGGAGTCGGTCGTGCCCCCCGACCGGCACCGGGACTTTCGTCCAATCAGCCGCGCCACTGATCGACCGAAAGTGGTGTCGTCTGGGGCAGCGTAGCCGCCCAAGCGGGTCTACGGGACGATCAATCGGGTATCTATCCCGAATGAGTTGTCACTGATGGCTCTCGCCGTCACACGATCGGTGGACAACTCGAACGGTCGCGTAACGCGAACCGTTCTCATGACGACATCTAGGAGTTGCCCGTGGCGAGCACCACAGGTCGGGACCGGGCCGAGGAACTGCTGGCCCGGGTGCCTCTGGTCGACGGCCACAACGACCTGCCGTGGGCGCTGCGCGACCTCGTCGCCGCCGGGCAATTCAGTGAAAAGTCAACGCCGGGCGATCCGGCCGCGAGCGCCTCGGTCGTCGACCTGACGACGCGCCAGGCGGCGTTGCAGACCGACCTGGTGCGCGCCCGCGAGGGCCGGTTGGGGATGCAGTTCTGGTCCGTCTGGGTCCCGTGCCGACTGGCGGGCGACGCAGCCGTCACCGCCGTGCTGGAGCAAGTGGAGTTGGTCCACGACCTCGCCGCACGCTACCCCGCCCACCTCCGCCTGGCCACCACCGCCGACGAGGCCGAACGGGCGTTCGCCGACGGGCGGATAGCCTCCCTGATCGGCGCGGAGGGCGGACACTCCATCAACGGCTCGTTGGGCGTCCTGCGGGCCTTGCGCAGGCTCGGCGTGCGCTACATGACCCTCACCCACAACGAGAACACCCCGTGGGCCGACTCGGCCACCGACGAGCCCGTCCACGGCGGCCTGACCGACTTCGGGCGCGAGGTCGTGCGGGAGATGAACCGCGTCGGGATGCTGGTCGACCTGTCCCACGTGGCCCCGTCCACCATGCGCGACGCGCTGGACACCACCTCGCGGCCGGTCGTGTTCAGCCACTCGTCCTGCCGGGCCGTCGCCGACCACCCGCGCAACGTCCCCGACGACGTGCTGGAGCGGCTGGAGGGCAACGGCGGCGTCCTCATGGTCACCTTCGTGCCCCAGTTCGTCTCCGCGGCCTACGCGGCCTGGGACCTCCGCCTCAAGGAGGCCATGGACGCGGCGGGGGAGAGCCACAACGACCTGGAAGCCCGCCACCGGTTCGCCGCCGGCTGGCCCGAGCCGACCCCGCGGGTCACCGTCGACGACGTCGTGGCGCACCTGGAGCACGCCCGCGAGGTGGCCGGCATCGACCACATCGGGCTCGGCGGCGACTACGACGGCGTGGCCGACCAGCCCGAGGGCATGGCGGACGTCTCCTGCTACCCCGACCTGTTCGCCGCGCTGCTCGACCGCGGGTGGAGCGAGGACGACTGCGCCAAGCTCGCGGGCCGCAACGCCCTGCGCGTGCTCCGCGACAACGAAAACTGAGACGACGACGTCCGAGACGACGACGTCCGACTGACAGCGGCGGTTGATCGTCATCCGTCATCCGTCATCCGTCATCTGCCAACTGTCGGGCGGATGACAGATGACGGATTTTGTCAGGGGGATGACGGATGACGGCTGACGTGCGGTGTGGGCGGTGGCCGGTGGGCTATCGCAGGGAGGTCACGCCGATCGGCGGGAGCCCCACGGCCGTGGCCATCAGGTCGTAGAACGCCGTGCCGTGCGCCGACAGGTCCTCCGTGCGGGCCGTCCACGAGGCCCGCAGCTCCAGGTCGTCGGTGCGGGCCGGGCCGGCGATGTCGCCGAACCGGGCCGACGACGTCTGGGTCACCGTGCCGCCCAGGGCCAGGAACCCGGCGCCCGCCACCTCCAGCGCCTCGGACAGCCACGACCAGCCGACCTCCGGCAGCAGCGGGTCGGCGGCCAGCTCGGCGTCCAGCTCCACCCGCACGTAGGCGACCAGCCGGAAGACCCCGGACCACGCCTCGACGCCGTCCGGGTCGTGCAGCAGCACCAGTCGCCCGGTGGACAGCTCGTCGCCGGGCCCGGTCACCTCCGCGGTCAGCGCGAAGGCCCAGGGCGCCAGCCGCTGCGGCGGGCGCACCTCGGTCAGCTCCAATTCGGGCCGGGTCCGCACCGACCTGAGCGTCGCCACCGCACGCCGGAACAGTTCGGGCTCCGTCACACCACGGACTGTATGCCTCCCGGGGGCGCGACGTGAGCGCGGCACGCCGGACCCCGGCCCGCCCGCCGACCAACCCGTGGGACGATGTCGGGCGAGATGAACGACATCACCGAAGCCCCGTTGCTCGTGGCCGCGCGCGGCGGCCGGCCGGCCCGCACCCCCGTCTGGTTCATGCGCCAGGCGGGCCGCTCGCTGCCGGAGTACCGCAAGCTCCGCGAAGGCACCGCGATGCTGGACGCCTGCATGGACCCGGAGATGGTCTGCGAGATCACCCTCCAGCCGGTCCGCAGGCACGACGTGGACGGCGCGATCCTGTTCTCCGACATCGTCGTGCCGCTCAAGGCCGCCGGCGTCGACCTCGACATCGTGCCGGGCACCGGGCCCGTGGTCGCCGAACCGGTGTCCACGCGCGCCGACGTCGACCGGCTGCCCGACCTGCACGAGGAGCAGGTGCGGCCGGTGGTCGAGGCGATCGGGCTGCTCAACGCCGCACTGGGCGACGTCCCGCTGATCGGGTTCGCGGGCGCGCCCTTCACCCTCGCCTCCTACCTGGTCGAGGGCGGGCCCAGCAAGCACCACGAGCGCACCAAGGCGCTCATGCACGGCGACCCCGCGCTGTGGCACGCGCTGCTGGACAAGCTCGCCGGCATCACCGCCGAGTTCCTGCGCGTGCAGGTCGCGGCGGGCGTCAAGGCGGTGCAGCTGTTCGACTCGTGGGCGGGCGCGCTGTCCGAGCGCGACTACCGCGAGTTCGTCCTCCCGCACTCGAAGAAGGTGCTGGGCGGCGTCGAGGGCGTGCCGCGCATCCACTTCGGCGTCGGCACCTCCGAGCTGCTGCCCGCCATGCGCGAGGCCGGCGCGGACGTGGTCGGCGTCGACTGGCGCACCCCGCTGGACGTGGCGGTCAAGCGCCTCCGGGAGGCCGCGCCGCACCTGCCGCCGCCGGTGGTCCAGGGCAACCTCGACCCGGCGCTGCTGTTCGCGGGCCTGCCCGCGCTGGAGCGCGAGGTCGAGCGGATCAAGCGCGAGGGCGAGGCCGCCGCGGGCCACATCTTCAACCTCGGCCACGGCGTGCTGCCCGACACCGACCCGGACGTGATCACCCGGGCCGTCGAGCTGGTGCACCGGACGAGGTGAGGGCGTTGCGCGTCGCGGTGGTCGGCGGCGGGATCTCGGGCCTGGCCGCCGCGCACCGCCTGCGGCACCTGCTCGGCCCCGCCGCGGAGATCACCGTGGTCGAGCAGGCCGACCGGCTGGGCGGCAAGCTGCGCACCGTCGAGGTCGGCGGGCGCGCCTACGACGTGGGCGCGGAGGCGTTCCTGCACCGCCGCCCCGAGGCCGCCGAGCTGGTCGCCGAACTGGGCCTGGGCGACCGGCTGGTGCACCCGAGCCGCGCGGCGGCGAGCATCCACGCGGGCGGCGCCACCCGGTCCGTGCCCGCGCACACGCTGATGGGTGTCCCCGCGTCGGTGGAGGCCGTGCGGCACGTGCTGTCGCCGGAGGGGGTGCGGCGCGTCGCCGCCGAACCCACCCTGCCGCCGATCCGGCTCGACGGCGGCGACGTCGCCGTGGGCGCGCTGCTGACCGAGCGCTTCGGACCCGAGGTGGCGGACCGCCTGGTCGGGCCGCTGCTGGGCGGCGTCTACGCGGGTCGCACCGAGCACCTGGGCCTGCGCGCCACCATGCCGCAACTGGCCACCGCGCTGGACTCCGGCGTCGGCTCGCTGCTGGCGGCCGCCGCCACCACGATGCCCGCGCCACCCCAGCCGAGGGTCCCCCGACCGCCTGTCTTCGGCACGCTGCGCGACGGCCTGTCCACGCTGGTCCACCGGCTGGCCGAGGTGGCGGACGCGCGCGTGCGGCTGGGCCTGCCGGTGCGCGCCCTGGCCCGCCTCGACCAGGGCTGGCGCCTGGAGATCGGCTCGGCCGCCGCGCCGGAGCACCTGGACGTCGACGGCGTCGTGCTGGCCGTGCCCGCGCCCGCCGCGCGCAGGTTGCTCGCCGACGTCGCGCCCGTCGCGTCCCGCCGCTACGGCGAGGTCGAGCTGGCGTCCATGGCGGTGGTGGCGCTGGCCCTGCCGCCCGGCAGCGAGCTGCCCGAGCGCTCCGGCGTGCTGATCGCCGAGGGCGAGCGCGACGCGGACGGCACGCCGTTCACCGCCAAGGCGTTCACCTTCTCCAGCCGCAAGTGGGACCACCTGGCGGGTGAGCCGGTGCTGGTGCGCGGCAGCGTCGGCAGGCACGGCGAGGCCCACCTGCTCCAGCGCGACGACGACGAGCTGGTCGCGGCCGTCCGGCACGACCTGGCCCGGCTGACCGGCGTCACGGCCACGCCGGTCGACGCGGTCGTCACCCGGTGGGGCGGCGGCCTGCCCCAGTACGGGGTGGGCCACCTGGACCTGGTGCGCGACATCGAGGACGCGGTCGCCGCGGTGCCCGGCCTGGCCGTGGCGGGCGCGACGCTGCACGGCGTCGGCATCCCCGCGTGCGTCGCCACCGGTGACGCCGCCGCCGCCCGTGTCGCCTCTCACGTGCTGGGACGGATCCGGTGAACACCGCGAGTGGGAGGATGGGGCCATGGCCCGCCTGAACTACAACGAGCTCAACGACACCATCCGCTACACCATGTGGTCGGTCTTCCGGGTGGAGCCCGGCCGGCTGCCCGACGACCGCGGCCCGGCCGCCGCGGAGGCCCAGGAGTACCTGGACGGCCTGGCCGCCAAGGGCGTGGTGGTGCGCGGGGTGTACGACGTGGCGGGCCTGCGCGCGGACGCCGACTTCATGATCTGGTGGCACGCCGAGGAGATCGAGCAGGTCCAGCAGGCCTACACCGGGTTCCGCCGCACCGCGCTGGGCCGCGTCTCGGTCCCGGTGTGGAGCCAGGTCGCGCTGCACCGGCCCGCGGAGTTCAACCGCAGCCACATCCCGGCGTTCCTGGCCGGCGAGGAGGCGCGCAAGTACGTCTGCGTGTACCCGTTCGTGCGGTCCTACGAGTGGTACCTGCTGCCCGACGACGAGCGCCGCAAGATGCTCGCCGACCACGGCAAGGAGGCGCGGGACTACCCGGACGTGCGGGCGAACACGGTCGCGTCGTTCGCGCTCGGCGACTACGAGTGGATCCTCGCGTTCGAGGCCGACGAGCTGCACCGGATCGTGGACCTGATGCGGCACCTGCGCGGCACCGAGGCGCGCCGCCACGTGCGCGAGGAGATCCCGTTCTACACGGGCACCCGCGTGCCGGCCGCCGAGCTGGTCACGAACCTGCCGTAAGGCCGCGCACGCCAGGGCGGTCGTTCGCCAGGGCGATCATCCGCGAGGGCGGCCGTTCGCGCGGCCGCCCCGGGGGGAGCGACCCGGTCAGCCCGCCGTGCCGAGCGCGGCGACGACCCGCTTGGCGTGGGCGCTGCCGACGTGCGCGCCGAACGTGCCCAGCACGATCCACGAGCCGTCCCGGAAGACCAGGCCGAACCGCCCTCGCGCGAGCAGCCGGGGACGGCGGCGGGCCGCCACCACGTCACCGCGCGGCACGCCCCACACCTCGCGCAGCCGCTCGCCGTCCTTGACCAGCACCGCCACCCGCCGCGAGGTCACGGCCAGGAAGCTGTGCCCGGTGGCGGCGGCCTCGACCTGCCTGGCCAGGGACCCGGCGGGCCCGAAGCAGGTGCGCCCGCCGAGCCAGCGCTCCGGGAACCCGGCGGGCAGGTCCAGCGACGGTGCGGAGAACGCGACGCCGCCGACCCCGGCCACGGCCTTGCCGACCCAGCCCTCGGTGGGCACGGCGCGGGCCATCCGGTCGGTCACCCGGCCGACCGGGGTGGTCCAGAAGTCCGGCTCGGCACCGCCGCGCGCCCCGTAGGCCACGCCGACCGAGGCGAGGGCGAGCAGGGCCTCACCGGCCGGCAGCGCCGCCCGCGCCTCGTCGCCCCACACCTCCAGGTCGTCGACCAACGGCATCAGTCGTCGTCCGTGGCGTAGTTGTAGACGTCCTTGCCCATGTTGAACAGGCCGCCCGCCGGGCCGCCGGGCACCGACTCGCCGAGCACCTGGCCGAGCGGGATGCGGACCGGCGCCGTGTAGGCGGACTTCATCACGCCGAGGGCGATGCCCTCCTTGCTGAACGTGCCCGCGGCCTTCTTCAGGGCCTTGATCGCCTTCAGGCCCTCCTTGTACGCCTTGGCGGCCTCGGCGAGTTTGCGCAGCAGGTTCGACAGCTTCATCAGCAGGTCGGCCAGCTTCTGCACGATCTTCATGACCTTGCCGAGCGTGGCGGCGGCCTTCGCGGCGGCCGCGGCGGCGCCGGCGGCCAGCGAGGCGCCGAAGCTGATCACCGACAGCGAGAGGCTGACCAGCAGGTCGGTCACCAGCATCATGATCAGGTCGATGATCAGGTCGATGATCAGGTTGGCCGCGTCGACGCAGCCCTTGGCGGCCTCGACCAGCATCCCGGACGTGTCCTGCACGTTCTGGGCGAGCTGGTCGACCTGCTCCTCGATCTCGGTGAGCTTCGCGTTGAACTTGTCCGCGGCCGGGCCCTGCCACAAGCCGGTGACGGCCTGCCGGGAGCTCGCCTCGTCGGAGACGATCGCGCGGATGTCGGTGGCGGCCTTCTCCCACGCGTCCGCGGCGCGGATCAGGTCGTCCGGGTCGCCCGCGACCCAGTCGACGGCCTCCAGGAACGGCGTGAGCAGCGGCCGGATGATGCCCTGCACCGGCCCGGGGCAGCCGTTGAGGAACGTTTCGATCTTGTTGTTGACCTCGATGGTCGTGCTCGGGCTCATCCGCCCACCCTCGGGACCGTGATGCCGGACAGGCCCTGCGAGACCTGGTCCATGAGCCGACCCAGGCCGGTGTCGTGGTTCTGGTACTCCTGGTGGGTGTCGCGCATCGACTCGGCGATGTCGCGCATCGCCTCGGCGCACTCCTTGAGGTCGGTCAGCGTGGAGTTGACCCGCTCCTCGTAGGTCGCGTAGATCTCGCCGCTGGACGGCATCTTCCCGAACGACTCGCGCCCCACCCGGGCCGCCTCCAACGCGGCTACGACCTGGTCGAACCGGTCGCCCCGCCGCTCTGACGTGCCGGCGAACTCGAGGATGCCCTCGAGCCTGACGTCGAACTTCGCCGTCATCGCGCCCCCTTTCGGCTGCGGTTGCTCCGACGACGGGACGCCCGCCGCGGTTCCACCGGATCCGGAAATCACCCACCGTTCGGTGCACTAGCCTGCCACCCGGACACCGACCACGGAGCGAGGGTGCGATGCGGGAAGACCTGGAGCAGAAGCTGGACCGCCTGACCCGGCTCGCCGCGGAGAAGCAGCAGCAGGCCGACGAGCTCCAGGGTCAGTTGGCGAACCTGCGGGTGACCAGGCAGTCGCCCGACGGGATGCTCACCGCGACCGTGACCGCCAACGGCCAGCTCGTGGACCTGCGGATCGACGACCGCGCGCTGCGCGGCGGCGGCCGCCAACTGGCGTCGAACCTGCTGAACGTGGTCTTCCAGGCGACGTCGGCGGCGGCCCAGCAGGTCCAGGGCCTGGCCGCGCCGCTGCTGGAGGACAGCTCGATCGACGCCTCGCAGCTGGGCATCTCGGCCACGCCGCCGGTGCAGGCCCCGCCGAAGGGGTTCCCGCCGCCGCAGCAACAGCAGCCGCTGGGCCAGTTCCTCCAGTCGGCCGCGCCGCAGCAGGCCCCCTACCCGCCCGCGCCCCCGGCGCCGCAGCCCCCGGTGCAGCAGCCGCCGGCACCGCAGCAGTCGCAGCCGCCACAGCCGCCGCAGTCGCGGCCCGCGCGCCGCCCGCCGGTGGAGGAGGACCCGGACGAGGGCACCGGCTCGATCTTCCGCCGGGACACGTGGTGACGACTCCAGGACACGCGATTCCCAGGCACACGACTCCGGGACACACAACACCTGTCGGCTGACCGATCCTGTCAGCCGACCAACGAGTTCCGAGTGACAAAATCTGCTATTTGTTACTTGTCATCTGTCGGTTGATTTTGTAGGCACGGATTACCGTGTGCTCGAAGGTGTTGCCGTCGCTGTCGGAGCCGTGGGCGCGCAGGGAGGCGTAGCCGGTCGCGTCGGGGTGGCGGACGAGGGCGGTGCCGCCCGCCACCGGGACCTCCGACCACGTCGCGCCGTCGTCGAAGGAGACCTCGACCCGGACCCGGCGCACCCGGCCGCTGTCCGCGCCCCGTTGCTGCTCCACGGTGAACGGGACGCGCAGCAGGCGTCCGGCGGGCGCGCCGCCGTGCTCGTCGAGCCGGGGCGTGAACCGCGCCACCGACAGCGGCAGCGGCCGGGACTCGCCGGCGGGCAGGGCGTCCGCGTGGAACGTCCAGGCGCCGACGACCCGGGTGGCGAACTCGAACACCGCCGGGTCGCGGACGACCTCCTGCTCCAGCCGGTAGCCGGCCCGACCGACCGGCACGAGGAACTCGCCGGGCCGGTCCCGCACCTGCCCGACCAGCCGCCCGTCGCGGTGCAGGGCGGTGCGCGTCGACCCGCCCGCCGCCCTGGCCAGGTTGCCGTCGGCGTCGTCGACCAGCGGCACCCGCGCCACCAGGTGGTCGCCGGACTGCCACGCGTGGCCGCCGCCGAACGCCGGGAGGCCGGGTCCGAGCACCGGGAACAGGAACCGCCGCGCGTACCGGCCGCCCGCCTCGTAGGCGTCGCTGCCCGACAGGTAGTCGGCCTCGGTCCGCCACCGGGGTGAGAGCCGCAGGTAGGACCAGAGCCAGGTCACGCCGTCGGGGTTGACGCGGTCGACCACCACGCCGTCGCCGGGCACCGCCAGCAGCGCCGACCAGCCGCCGGAGCCGTCCGGGGGACTGGCGTTGCCGCTGTGCAGGTGGTGGCGGCCCGCCGGGCCGGGCGCGAAGGCGGTCCGCACCTCGGCCAGGTCCTCCTCGGCCGGTGCGCGGGTGAACCCGGTGGGCACCGCGCCGCGCTCGACCCAGCGGAACCGGTAGTTGACCTGCGTCCCGTCGACCGGCGCGGTGCTGAACTGGGCGCCGACCGAGACGGTCAGCCCGTCCTCGGGCAGCCGTGGGCCGACGTGGCCCAGGGACGTGTCCCCGGCGTGGGACAGGAACGCCGTGTTCAGCACGTGCAGCCGTCCGCCGGCGACGCGGGCGAGGTTGACGTCGAGGATCTCCGGGGTGGTCCCCGCGACGGGCGGGGTGATGCGGACCGGCCCGGCGTCGCGGGCGTCGAAGGTGAACGAGGTGTGCCCGCCGTCGACGGTCAGGCTCGGCCGGCCGAGCACGGCGGTGCGGCCGCCGGTGCGCACGACCGAGCGCGCCAGGTACTCGCCCCTGGGCAGGCGGGTGGTGACGGTGCCGTCCGGGTCGTGCGGGCCGGTGACCACGTCGTTGTCCAGGCCGATGATCGCGGTGGTGTGGTCCGGGGCCGGGTTTCCGTCGGCGTCGACGTGCGAGATCGACACGTCGTAGCTCTCGACCTCGCGGGTGACGCCCAGCGGGGTGCGGACGGGGCCGGCGACCAGGGCTCCGGAGAACGCGCCGTCCACGTCGCCGACCCTGGTGTCGGCGGTGACGGTCGCGGTGGCCTCGCCGCCGGCGGGCACGGTGATCCGCGCCGGGGTGGCGGTGAACATGCCCGCGGGCGCGGGCGAGCCGTCCGGGCCCGCGGCTTCGACCGCGACGTCGTAGGTGACCGGTTGGTCACCGCTGTTGCGGTAGGTGACGGTCCTGGTGACGGGGGTGTCGTCGTGGTGCGGCCACCGCTGCGCGCCCAGGCTCACGGTCGCCGGCTCCGGCACGACCGCGGTGGTGATGGCGCGGGTCAGGTCGACGCGGCCCGCGCCCTGGTCGAACGCGGTCAGGCCGGTGGTGGGCCGGGCGGAGGCCGTCAGCGCGGCCTTGAGCCGCGTGCCGGTCCAGTCGGGGTGCCGCTGGGCGAGCAGGGCGGCCGCGCCGGCGACGTGCGGGGTGGCCATGGACGTGCCGGACATGGCCACGTGCCGGTCGTCGACGGGGAGGCCGAGGGTGCCCTCGGCGGCCCGCGCGGCGACGATGTCCACGCCGGGTGCGGTGAGGTCGGGTTTGACCGCGCCGTCGCCGATCCTGGGGCCGCGGCTGGAGAAGGGTGCGATGCCGTCCCGGCGATCCACCGCGCCGACGGTCAGCGCGGCGTCGGCGCTGCCCGGCGAGCCGACCGTGCCGCGCCGCCCGGAGTTGCCCGCCGCGACGACGAACAAAATCCCGATATCAGATGACAGCCGGTTGACTGCTTGTTCCAGTGGGTCCAGTTCCGGGGTGTCGGTGCCGCCGAGGCTGAGGTTGACGATGTGGGCGCCTTGGTCTGCGGCCCATTGCATGCCGGCCAGGATCGCCGACTCCTGGCAGCCGCCGTTCACGCAGACCTTGCCGTCGAGGATGCGCGCGTCGGGCGCGACGCCCCGGTATCGGCGGTCGCCGCCGGCGATGGTGGCGGCGACGTGGGTGCCGTGGCCGTCGCGGTCGAGGTTGTCGGGGGCGTCGGTGAAGTTCCGCTGCGCGACCTCCTTGCCCGCGAGGTC
>NZ_JBHWIE010000066.1:0-31121 GCF_042732085.1 Actinosynnema sp. NPDC059797 | reverse complement strand
GCTCCACGCTGTTGAACAGCGAGACGGCGTCCAGGCCGGCCAGGGCCGGCGTCCGCAGCTGGTCCAGGTTCGGCGTCGAACCGGCGCCGAGGCCGTCCTGGAGCGGGTTGACGTCCAGGCCGCTCAGCCCGGTCGTCGGCAGCGCCGGCGCGGTGCGCGGCTGGGCGACGCCCGGGATCGGCAGGACGACCGGCAGCGGGACCGGGGAGGCGACCGGCAGGGTCGGCAGGGCCTGGTCGCGCAGCACGGCGGTCTGGTCGGTCACCAGGGGCAGCTGCTCGGTCAGGGCCAGCGAGTCGACCAGCGGCAGGGTGCCGGAGAACGACCGCTCACCCGAGGTGGCGGGCAGCAGGCCCTGCGCGGTGCGCGCCACGTTCGCCACGGCGGGCATCCGGTTGGTGACGGTGTCCCGCAGGTCCTCCTGGACGCGCGGCAGCACACCGGTCGGCAGGTCGGACGTCGGCTCCACCGAGGCCAGCGACCCCGTCGCCGCGGGCAGCGGCGCGGTGGGCAGCGCCGCGGGCAGTGCGACGGGCAGCGGCGCGGTGGGCTGCCCGGCGTCCGACAGCCCGTTCTCGGGCAGCTCCGCCGTCGGCAGCTCCCGGGCGCCGACCTGCGTCAGGTCCCCGCGCAGTTCCGAGCCGGCCTGCCGCACGGTCTTCGCGGGCGAGGCCATGCCCGGCACCTGGACGGGCAGCGGCCGGCCCAGGATGGGCAGGTGGCGCAGCTCCGCCAGGCCGGGGGAGTGCAGCGGCGACCGGTGCATCGGCAGCCGGTGCAGCAGCTCCAGGCTCGGCAGCTCGTCGATGCGCATCAGGTGGTCGATCCCCATCGGCAGCACGACGCCGCGACCCGGCTCGGACTCGTCCTCGCCGGTCCGCAGGCGGCTGCGGTCGGCGGCGTCGGTGGTGGCGGTGCCCGCCACCTCGACCGGCACGCCGAACATCCGGGCCACGCCCTCGGCGGGCACCTCCAGGTCGTGGGCCGTGAGCGGGCCGCTGCCCGTGGTCGTGGTGGTGCCCCCCGACGTGCTGTGCGCGTCACTGGCGGTCTTGGCGTCCGCCAGGCCGGCGGCGGTGAGCGCGTCGCCGTGCACCGACGGGGCGAGGGCGACCGGCGTGGTCAGCAGGTTGCCGGACCAGGAGGCGTCCTCGCCGGAGGTCAGGTGCCTGCCGCCGGCGATCAGGCCGGCGCTGTTGTCCGACTGGGAGTAGCCGTTGCCGGCGGCCGTGACCGCGTCGCCGAACAGCTGGAGCGGCACGGTCGTCTGGGGGCCGAGGCCGTTGCCGGAGAACGAGCCCGCGTCGCCGGAGGTGTAGACGTCGCCGCCGGAGAACGAGCCGAACTCGTTGCGGGTGTCGGACTCCACGTTGCCGCCCGCGCCGATCGCGCTGCCGAACGCCTGCGGCGAGGACGCCTGCGGCACCGACAGCACGTTGCCCGACAGGGAGCCCTCGTCGCCGGTCGTCACGGCCGAGCCGCCCGAGCGGGAGGCCAGGCTGCTGGTGGTGTCCGACGAGCCGTTGCCGACGCCGACGACCGAGTCGCCGAAGACCTGGGCCGGGTTCGAGGTCGGGACGTGCACGATGTTGCCGGACGCGGAGCCGTGCTTGCCGTTGGCCTGCGGCGGGTTGCCGAGGTCGACGCGGGTGTCGCTGTCGGTGGTGGAGGTGGGGTTGGCGACCGCGCCGCCGGTGTTGCCGAACACCTGGCCGCCGAGCACGGTCGGGGCCGACACGACGTTGCTGGACACCGTGCCGTTGTCGTCGACGCTGTTGGCCACGCGGCCCGAGCGGATCGACTTGTCCTCGGTGGTGCGGCCGTTCGAGCTGCCCGCCGCGCCGAGGGCGTTGCCGAACGCCTCGGCGGGCGCGCCCACCGGGACCTGGCCGATGTTGCCGGACAGGACGGCGTCGTTGCCCGTGCTGCCGTTGTAGCCGCCGGACTCCACGACCACGTCGTTGCCGCACTCGCTGTCGGCGATGCCGCCCGCGGTCGTGCCGTTGCCGCACAGGTCGGCCGCGCCCGCCGGGGGCAGGTTGGCCGAGTTGGCCGACAGCACCGAGCGGTCGCCGTTGGTGTAGGTGTCGCCGCCCGCGACGGTGAGCACGTCGTTCGCGTGCCGGGCGGAGGTGTTGCCCAGGCCCGAGGCCGAGTTGCCCGAGCCGGCCACCGGCAGCGCCACGGGCGCGTCGGCGTAGTTGCCGGACAGCACCGAGTCCTGGCCCGCGGTCCGGCTGTTGCCGCCGGCGTACGCGTCGTTGGTCGCCCGGCCGTCGACGTTCGTGTTGCCCGCGCCGCCGAGGGCGTTGTTGTCGGCCGAGGCGGGGCCGGCCAGGGACGGCTGCGCGATGTTGCCCGCGAGGGTGCCGTTCTTGCCCGTGGTCTCGGCCCACATCGAGGGGCCGCCCGGGAACGGGTGCGTGCCGCCCGCGTCCGCGTACGAGCGGTCGTCGGCGTTGGCGTCCGCGTTGCCCACGGCGCCGAAGCCGTTGCCGCTCACCCCGACGGTCGGGGCCAGCGGCACGCCGAGCACGTTGCCGCCGGCGCTGCTGCGGTCGCCGTCGGTGCGCAGCGAGCCGGGCGCGGTGGCCTGGTTGGACGCGGCGGAGGTGGTGTGCGAGTTGCCGCCGGCGGCGAGCGCGTTGCCGTTGGCCTGGACCGGCACGGCGCCCTGGAGCGCGGCGACGTTGCCGGCCAGCGAGCCGTGGCGGCCGGAGGTCCGCACGTCGCCGCCCGCGCTGGCGCGCTGGTCGGCGGTGGTGCGGCTCTCGGCGTTGGCCAGCGCGGCGACCGCGTTGCCGGTGACCTGCGGCGACACCGCGGCGGCGGCGCGGGTCGCGTTGCCGGCCAGCGTGCCGTACGAGCCGTCGGTCCGGGTCTCGCCGGCGCTCTCGACCGACCGGGAGCAGTCGGCCTCGGTGTAGGAGTTGCCGCCCGCGCCGACGGCGTTGCCGCACACGGTGAGCGGCATCGCGACGTCGGCGCCGACGGTGTTGCCGCGGGTGAGGCCCGACCCGCCGACGGCGGCCGTGCCCTCCTGCGCGCCGCGGAGCAGCGGGTTGGGCCGGCTCGCGATGCGGCCGGCCGGCGTGTCCGCCAGCGAGGGGGTGCTGATCTCGGTGTGCACGGCGGGCAGGTCGTGGTTGCCCAGCGGGGTGCCCAGGTTGTTGTGGTCGACGTCGACCGGGACGCGCACCCTCGCGTCGAGCGGGTTGGGGCGCGCGTCGGGGTTGACGTCTTCCTGGGCTGAAGCGATGCCCGTGCCGAGCATCAGCAAACCACCCGTGACAAGTGCGGTCTGGAGACCGCGCTTGGCCCAGGTTTGCATGGCTTCTCCTTCGTTCGGTGTCCCTGGCGGGAGGTGGTGGGTGACCGGACGCGCGAGCGCGTCGGAGGCGACGGCCACCCGGATTTCATGGGGTGGGAGGAGCGCGGCGTGGTCGACCGGCGCGGGAGCGCACACGAATGGGCGCGACGGTCGATTACCGGGCCTGCTCGTCAGCGAGCAGGCGCGGACCGCGCGCGTTGGTCAGTCAGGGGTGATGCCGGGCTGCTTGCCGGGCATCACGACGTTCCGCACGGTGGCGGGGAACAGAGCCCGGGCCACGGCGGTGTCGAAGAGGTGCGCGGACGCGGTCGTGTACGAACCGCTGCCGCCACCGGGGGAACCGGACCCGTCGCCACCGCAGGTGCAGTGGGCCGGCGCGCTGATCGGGGGCGCGAACGGCATCAACGGCAGTCCGGACGGGTCGCCCGGCAGGGACGACCCTGGTTCGGCGGCCGGCACCGGGGTGGTGCCGGGCGCCTGCTCGAGCCACAGTCGGCTGAGCCGGCCGAAGACCCCGGTCACCACCGGCGTGCCGGCATCGACCGGCACGACGGTGGTGGTGGGGGTGGTCTCCGGGGTGGGGTGCGTCGGCTGCCGGCCGATCGCCCCGATCGCCTCGTCGGCGGGGGCCACCGGCTTCAGCGGCGTCGACGGCGTCGACGAGCGGGGCTGGAACCAGGCGCCCACGTGCTCGACGGTGCCGCGGAGCTCCTCCGCGACGCGGCCGAGGTCGGGGCTCTCCTGCTCCCGCACCCGGGGTGCGCCCAGCGCGTCGCCCAACTCCCGCACGGTCCGGTCGAGCCCGGTGGAGCGGAGCCCGTCGGGGTCCACGACCCCGTCGGGACCGAGCCCGTCCTGACCGATCGGGGCCAGGGCCTCGTGCAGCGGACCTCGCGCGGTGATGCCGCCGACCACGTCGTGGTCGGTGTCCGACGCCGCCGCGGACGCGGGGGCCGCGGACAGCGCCCAGGCCGCGGCGGTGCCGGCCAGCGCGCCGCCGACGACCAGCAGGGCGCGGGAGAGCAGCCGCCGAACGCGGCTCGCCCCCGTTCCCACACGCCGGTCAACGGCAGACATCGCTGGATTCCTCTCACCACGCGCACTGGGTTCGCCGGCACCGGGATCAGCACGTCCGATGCGGACGTGATCAAGCCGACGCCGAGAGACTGCCAGGAACCGGGCCGGGTCCGCACTCATTCGCCGCCCGGTTCGCCGGATCGTGTGACGGGGAGGGGTGTTTGGCCTCGGGGTCAGACCCGCTTGAGGACGCGCGCCGCGCCGGCCGCCGCCGTGGACGCCAGGATCCAGCCCACCGCGATCAGCGAGCTGGAGATCCACTGGGACGGCCCGCTGAACTTCCACTTGCCGTCCTGGCCGAGGTCGACGATCGGGACCAGCAGGTCCACCGCCAGCAGCCACGCGTTCCACGTCGGCGACTCGTCATCGTTGAGCCTGGGCATCTCGTGGCCCAGGAACCACAGCGCGCCGAACAGCCAGAACGCGGTCAGCCAGGCGATGGCGAGCCAGGGCCGGTAGCCGTAGCCGACCGTCCAGCGCTGGAGGGCGCCCCACACCCGGCCGGCCACGCCCAGCTCGGAGTAGCGCCGGTGCTGCTTCGCGATCTGCACCAGCTGGGCCAGCTCCTCCTCGCCGCCGTCCCGGTACACGGCCGCGAGCTGCTCGTAGGGGCCGGGTGCGAAGTCCGGCTGCACCTCGCGCAGCCACCGCAGCCGGGTGCGCACGTCGACGGGCGGCGTGGACGAGATCGAGCGGAACGTGAAGTCGTCCACGTCCACCCCGCCGGTCGCGGCCCACAGCCCCGGCCCGTCCTGGACGGCCGTCGCGTCGCACCGGGTGAGCAGGACCCGGCCGACCGGCACGTGCTCCTCGTCCAGCCGCAGCACGAGTTGCTGCACGTGCAGCCCGTAGGCGTTGAGCGCGATGTCGCCGCCCGGACCGCCGAGCCGCGCGCCCGCGAACGTGGCCATCTTGCCGACCTCGGCGAGCCTGATCCGCACGCCGCCCGCGGCGGTGAAGCCGTGGCTGCACAGGAGGTCCTTGCCGATGGAGGCCACCCTGGCGTCCAGCGACGGCTTGACCCGGCCGTCGGGCAGGCGGCGCGGCGCCAGCAGGCTCGCGCCCGAGCAGTCGAGGGTGGAGCCGATCTCGGCGTTCTGGAGGCGCAGCGAGCCCCTGGCGCGCAGCTCGCGCAGGAACAGGGTGCCGCCGACGCGGAGCCGGTCGGCGAACAGGACGTCGATGCCGGGGCCGTGCAGCCGCGCGCCGGACAGGGAGGCGCTGCCCCGCACATGCGCGTCCACCAGGCGCACCTGCCCGTAGGCGCACAGCGCGTCGCCGCGGGGTCCGCCGCCGTTGACCGCGCCGCGCGCCTCGAGGTCGCCGCGGACCTGGATGCCGTCGGCGTGCAGGGCGACCGGGATGCGCTGGACCGCCTCGGACGGCGGTTCCCCCGGTTCGCCCACCGCGTCGCGGCGGCCGATCCGGGCGCCGGACAGCCGCAGGTAGCCGCCGATGTCGGCGTTGGGCAGGCGGACCGTGCCGGAGGAGGTGAAGCCGTCGTCCAGCTCCACGTTGCCCTCGACCCGGATGCGGTCGGCGACCAGCGCGGCGGACTCGTCCGCGGTGCCGTGCGGGATGACCAGGACCGGCCGGTCGGCCACGCCGCCGTGCAGGCGGGCGCCGGAGAACACGGCGCTGCCGCCGACCCGGGCGCCGTCGAGCAGGACGCGGCCCTCGGCGGTGAACCGGCCGCCGTCGGTGTCGCAGAACAGGTTGCCCGCGATGGTCACGCCGGTGGCGTCCAGGGCGGTCTGCCCGGCGTTGACCAGCCGCGCACCGCCCAGGTGCACGTTGCCGCCGATGTTCGCGCCGCGCAGCCGCACCTCGCCGCCCGCGCGCAGGGCGATGGCCTGGAGGGAGCCGGACACGCGGACGCGCGCGGCGAGCAGGGCGTGGTCGCCCCTGGCCCGCAGCACGGCGCCGGCCAGCCGCAGCGTGCCGTCGACCGAGGCGTCGGTGAGGTCCACCGCGCCGTCGCTGGTGAAGCCCGCCTCCAGCACCAGGTCGCTGCCGACGCGCAGGTTGCGCCCGAGCAGGCCGGGCACGTGGCAGCCGCGCAGCCGCAGGCCGACCAGGCGGGCCATGCGCAGGTCCGGCGGCTGCTCGAAGGTGCAGTCGTGCAGGTCGACGACGTGGTCCACCCGCAGGCCCTCCAGCGCGAACGGGCCGACCACGTTCGCGCCGACCAGCCGCAGCGCCGCGCCGCGCAGGCCGTCCAGCGGCAGGTCCGCCAGCAGGGACGACAGCAGCTCGCCGCGGACCGTCCGCTCCCGCTTGGGCGCCCTCGGGTCGAACCGCACCCGCCTGCCGGCGGCGAACGCCTCGCGCACGCTCTGCTCAACGGTCACGCCCCGATCCGATCACCCGCGGCGCGACCCCCGCCAGGTTTTGGTGGTTTGCGTCGCAGCCGGCTCGTCGTCACCCAGCGCTACCCGAACGGGGCTAACGTGATCGTGTGACGGGGAGAGAGCTGGACAGCAGGGTGCCGCCGTTGCTGCGCGTGAGCGCGGCACTGGGCTGGCGGTTCGTGGTGGTGGTCGCCGCGCTCTACGTGGTGGCGCAGGTGGTGGGCTTCCTGGCGTCGGTGGTCATCCCGGTCGGCATCGCCCTGCTGTTGGCGGCGCTGCTCTCGCCCGCCGTCTCCCAGCTGAGCCAGGCGGGCGTGCCGCGCGGCGTGTCCACCGGCCTGGTGCTGGTCAGCGGCCTCGCGGTGGTGGGCGGCGTGCTCACGTTCGTGATCACGGAGTTCTCCAAGGGCCTGCCCCAGCTCCAAGACCAGGTGAGCGCGAGCCTGGACACCATCCGCGACTGGCTGCGCGACGGGCCGCTGCACCTGAGCGACGTGCAGCTCCAGCAGTACCTGGACGACGTGGTCAAGACGGTCCAGGAGAACCAGGGCGAGATCACCTCGGGCGCGCTGACCACGGCGGCGACCCTCGGCGAGATCCTGACCGGCCTGGTGCTGGCCCTGTTCACGCTCATCTTCTTCCTGCACGACGGCGACGGGATCTGGCGGTTCCTGGTCCGGATCGTGCCGCGCGACGTGCGCGCCCGGGCGGACGTGGCGGGTCGGCGCGGGTTCGCCTCGCTGGTGTCCTACGTGCGGGCGACCGCGCTGGTGGCCGTGGTCGACGCGGTCGGCGTGGGCATCGGCCTGTGGTTCGTGGGCGTGCCGCTGGTGGTGCCGCTGGCGGCGCTGGTGTTCCTCGGCGCGTTCATCCCGATCGTCGGCGCGGTGGTCACCGGCGCGGTGGCGGTGCTGGTGGCGCTGGTGGCCAACGGACCGGTGGAGGCGCTGATCATCCTGGGCGTGCTGATCGGCGTGATGCAGCTGGAGAGCCACGTGCTCCAGCCGCTGCTGCTGGGCCGCGCGGTGAAGCTGCACCCGCTGGCGGTGGTGCTGGCGATCGCCGCCGGGTTGGTGGTCAGCGGCATCGCGGGCGCGCTGCTGGCGGTGCCGCTGCTGGCGGTGCTGAACTCGGGCATCCGGTCGCTGCTGTCGGAGTCGGACAAGGACGTGGAACCGCGGCAGGTGGACGTGCACGAGCCGCAGGAGAGCGGCGCGGTGGACACGGCCGGCGACCGGGTGGAGGACCTCGGGGGCAGGGAGCGCCCGGACCCGGGCCACAGCGGCAGGAACAGGAAGAGGTAAGGACTAGGCCATCTCGACCAGGTTGCGGCCGTAGCCCTTGGCCGACAGCAGCGCGGCGTCCGCGGCCACCAGCAGGTCGGGCAGCTCGTAGCCGAAGCGCTGGGTGGTGGCCACGCCGATGCTCACGGTCAGGCCGGTGAGCAGGTGCTCCCGCCCGTGCGTGTCGACCGTGGGCACGGCCAGGTCGGCCACGGCGTGCCGGACCCGCTGGGCGACCGAGCGGGCGATGGCCGGTTCGGCGTCGGTCAGCATCACGACGAACTCCTCGCCGCCGAAGCGGCCCACCAGGTCGCCGCTGCGCACCGTGCCGGTCAGCAGCAGCGCCACGGCGCTCAGGGCCGAGTCGCCCGCCAGGTGCCCGACCTCGTCGTTGACCCGCTTGAAGTGGTCGAGGTCGAGCAGCATCACGGCCATCGGCCGGTTGCGGGCGCGGGCCTTGGCCAGTTCGGCTCGGGCGCGGGCGTCCCAGTGCACGGCGTTGGCCAGGCCGGTCTTGGCGTCGCGCTGCGCCGACCTGCGCCACTGCGGGAGCTGGGCCGCGCGTTCGAGCAGGGCCAGCGGCGGGCCGGCCATCAGGGCGTGCACCGGGTTGGTGACGGCGACGAGGCCCATCAGGCCGCCGATGCTGACCGCGACGACGCCGAGGACCACGTCGATCGGCTCGCCGACGACCTCCTCGCCGCGGGCGCGCGGGGTGCGCAGCTTGAGGCCGATCGCGATCACGCCCGCGTGCACCACGAGCAGCACGGTCGCGCCGAGCACCATCCGGCCCAGGTCGAGGTCGGGCCGCTCCCAGCCGATGGCGTACCGGGCGGCGAACACCGCGAGCGCGCTCGCGGACAGGGTGAACACCCAGCGGTGCGACTCGGGGCGCGAGGACAGCACGGCGTGCAGGGCGGGCCCGAACAGCAGCAGGACCAGCAGGTTGCACGGCAGCGCCACCGCGCCCGCGGTCAGGTAGCACAGGTGCGCGGCCCACGGGTTGCGCTCGGTCTCGCCCAACCGGTGGCTGTGGATCGAGCTGCCGATGATGACCGCGCCCGCGGTGGCGGCGATGACCGCGAACCGGCCGACCTCGGCGGGTCCGGGCTGCGGCGAGGACGCGATGACGTGGACCACGAGCGCCAGCGCGCAGGCGTCCACGAGCAGCCAGTAGGCCAGGGCGGACCGCCTCAACGTCCACAGTGGCCAGTGGCGCACGCCGGGCCCTCCCTCGCCACGCGGAGTCGATGGGCGCGATCACACCCAGTAACCCCCGCCAGCTTTTCACAGATGTCATCTGTGGAACAGACGGCCACCTGGGGGTTAGCTGCGCCACTCCGACACGGCAAGATTGGCGTCGAAGGGAGCACACCGTGCACACGAAGCCATCCGACCAGGGGACCTCCACCACGGAGGACCCGGTCGCCCACCTCTGGCGAGGAACGGTCGCGCTACGCATAGTGACGTTCCTGTTCGCCGTGGGCACCACGGCGGTGCACCGCGACGACTACGACCGGGAGTGGCTGGCCTGGTCGGCGGTCGCGGTGATGTTCGCCTGGTCGGTGTTCGCCGTCCGCGCCTACAGCCGCGAGGAGGGCCGGCGGCCCTGGGTCGTGGTCGCGGACGTGGTGGTGGCGTGCGGGCTGATGTCCCTGTCGCCGCTGATCATGACCGACGAGCAGTTCCTGCTCGACGCGCCGCTGATCACCACGATCTGGGCGTGCAACCCGGTGGTGGCGACGGCCGCGCTGGGCGGGCAGCTCGCGGGCGCCCTGTCGGGGCTCCTGGTCGGGCTGATCACCTACCTCAACCGCGGCGCGATCAGCGTGGACGTGGTGCGGGACGTGGTGCTGCTGACCGGCGCGGGCCTGGTGATCGGCATGGCGTCGGCCACGGCGCGCCGCTCGGCGGTGCGGCTGGCGCAGGCGCTGCGCGCCGAGGCCGCCACGGCCGAGCGCGAGCGGCTCGCCCGCTCCATCCACGACGGCGTGCTCCAGGTGCTCGCGCGGGTGCGCAAGCGCGGCAACGAGCTGGGCGGCGAGGCCGCGGAGCTGGCGCGGCTGGCCGGCGAGCAGGAGGTCGCGCTGCGGTCCCTGGTGGCCGCCGCGCCGGGCGAGTCCACCGTGGACGGCGACGCGGACCTGCGGCCCGCGCTCCAGCTCCTGGCCACGTCGCGCGTGCAGGTGTCCACACCGGCCACCCGGGTGATGCTGCCCGCGGCGACGGTGTCCGAGCTGGCCGCGGTGGTGCGCGAGGCGCTGTCCAACGTGGACAAGCACGCGGGCCCGGACGCCAAGGCGTGGGTGCTGCTGGAGGACCTGGGCGAGGAGGTCGTGGTGAGCGTCCGCGACGACGGGCCCGGCATCCCCGAGGGCCGGCTGGACTCGGCCGAGGCGGAGGGCCGGATGGGGGTCGCCAAGTCGATCCGGGGTCGGGTGGAGGACCTGCGTGGGACCCTGGAGCTCCAGACCGGGCCGGGGGAGGGCACCGAGTGGGAAGTGCGGGTTCACCGATGAGCGTGTCCGTGATGGTGGTGGACGACCACCCCATGTGGCGCGACGGCGTCGCGCGGGACCTGGCCGAGCGCGGCTTCGAGGTCGTGGCGACCGCGGGCGACGCGGCGTCGGCGGTGCGCATCGCGCGGGCCGTGCGGCCCGACGTGGTGCTGATGGACCTCAACCTGGGCGGCTCCACGGGGGTGGAGGCGACCACGCTGATCACCGGCTCGCTGTCGGGCACGCGGGTGCTGGTGCTGTCGGCCAGCGGCGAGCACAGCGACGTGCTGGAGGCGGTGAAGGCCGGCGCGTCCGGCTACCTGGTGAAGTCGGCCTCGGCCGAGGAGCTGGTGGACGCGGTGAGCCGGACCGCCGCGGGCGACGCGGTGTTCACGCCTGGCCTGGCCGGGCTGGTGCTCGGCGAGTACCGGCGGATGGCCGCGGCGCCGGACGAGCAGGACAAGCCGCAGCTGACCGAGCGGGAGACCGAGGTCCTGCGGCTGGTGGCCAAGGGGCTGACCGCGCGGCAGATCGCCACCCGGCTGGTCATCTCGCACCGCACGGTCGAGAACCACGTGCAGTCGACCCTGCGCAAGCTCCAACTGCACAACCGCGTCGAGCTGGCGCGGTACGCGATCGAGCACGGGCTCGACGTCGAACCGGAGGGCTGAAGCCATGACCGAACCCGCCCAGCAGGGTCTAGCCCAGCATGATCTTGCCCAGCAGGGTCTTGCCCAGAGTGGTCCGATCCAGGCCGACCCGCGGAACTTCCGGGTGTCGGACGCGGAGCGCGAGCACGTGGTCGAGCTGCTGCAGAAGGCGATCGGGCGCGGCCTGATCACGCTCGACGAGTTCACCGAGCGCACCGACACGGCGCTGGCGGCCAAGACCAGGGCCCAGCTCAACGCGGTGCTGGTCGACCTGCCCGGTGTCGTGAACCGCGAGCAGGTCGTGCCGGTGCGCGACCGGCAGGAGCTGAAGGCCACCATGTCGACGGTCAACCGCAAGGGCCGGTGGTCGGTGCCGCGGCGGCTGGTCGTGCACAACCGGCTGGGCTCGACGGACCTGGACTTCCGGGAGGCCTCCATCCCGCACGCGGTGGTGGACATCGAGCTGGACGTGACGGCCGGGTCGGTGAAGCTGGTGCTGCCCGAGGGCGCCACGGTGGACGCGGACGGCGTCGAGCTGGCGGCGAGCAACCTGAAGGACAAGGTCGGCACGGGCGCGAACGGCCGGCCGCACTTCGTGGTGCACGGGCACGTGCGGGCGGGCAACGTGGAGATCAAGAAGAAGACCCGCTGGTTCCGCCACGCGTGACCCCACCCGCCACGGGTGACCCGCCCGTCGTGCGGGACGGCGCCGTTCGCCCCAGGATCGGGTCATGCGCTGCCTCGTGACCGGAGCGACCGGCTACCTCGGCGGGCGGCTCGTGCCGCGGCTGCTCGCCGAGGGGCACGAGGTCCGCTGCCTGGTCCGCGACCCCGGCAAGCTGCGCGACGTGCCCTGGGTGGACCGGGTGGAGGTGGTGCGCGGCGACGTGCTGGACCCGGCCTCGCTGGAGCCCGCCGTGCGCGGCGTGGACGTGGTGCACTACCTCGTCCACTCGCTGAACGACCCCGACTTCGCCGACGCCGACCGCCGGGCCGCGGAGAACACCGCCCGCGCCGCCGCGGTGGCGGGGGTCCGGCGGATCGTCTACCTGGGCGGCCTGCACCCGCCCGGGGTGCGGCTCTCGCCCCACCTGGCCTCCCGCAAGGAGGTCGGGGACGTGTTCCTGCGCGGCCCGGTGCCCGCCGCCGTGCTCCAGGCCGCGGTGATCATCGGGTCCGGGTCGGCGAGCTTCGAGATGCTGCGCTACCTGACCGAGCGCCTGCCGGTCATGGTCACGCCCCGGTGGGTGCACAACCGGATCCAGCCGATCGCGGTCCGCGACGTGCTGCGGTACCTGGTCGGGGCGGTGGGGCTGCCCGCCGACGTGAACCGGACCTTCGACGTCGGCGGCCCGGACGTGCTCACCTACCTCGACATGATGAAGCGGTACGCGCGGGTCGCCGGCCTGCGCCCGCGCCGGGTGCTGCCGGTGCCGCTGCTCACCCCGCACCTGTCGTCGCACTGGGTGAACCTGATCACGCCGGTGCCGAGGTCGATCGCCGCGCCGCTGATCGAGTCGCTGGTGCACGAGGTCGTGTGCCGGGAGCGCGACATCGAGGACCTGCTGCCGGGCCCGACGACCGGCTACGACGAGGCCGTCGCCCTGGCGCTGGCCAGGATCAGGGACGCGGACGTGGAGACGCGCTGGTCGGGCGCCTCGGTGCCGGGCGCGCCGTCGGACCCGCTGCCGTCGGACCCGGGCTGGTCCGGCGGGTCGTCCTACCTCGACGTGCGGGAGCGGTCGACCCCGGCGCCGCCCGAGCGGCTGTGGGAGGTGGTGGAGGGCATCGGCGGCGAGCACGGCTGGTACTCGTTCCCGCTGGCCTGGGCGGTGCGCGGGTGGCTGGACCGGCTGGTCGGCGGTGTCGGCCTGCGGCGCGGGCGGCGCGACCCGCGGCGGCTGCACGTCGGCGAGGCGCTGGACTGGTGGCGCGTCGAGGAGGTCGAACGGGGCCGGCTGCTGCGGCTGCGCGCCGAGATGCGGGTGCCCGGCCTGGCGTGGCTGGAGCTCCAGGTGCTGCCCGGCCGCGCCGGCGGCTCGACCTACCGGCAGCGGGCGGTGTTCGTGCCGCGCGGCCTGGCCGGGCACGCGTACTGGTGGCTGGTGTGGCCGTTCCACGGGCTGGTGTTCGGCGGCATGGTCCGCAACATCACCAGTGAAGCGGAACTTACGAGTGAATTCAGAAAGTCCTGATGGACCGCACCACCGGCCGGCGGCAGACTGCGCGCCATGAAAGCACTGGTCAAGGCAACAGCCGGGCCTGGCCTCTCCCTGACCGACGTGCCGGACCCCACCCCTGGTCCGGGTGACGTCGTCGTCCGCGTGCTGCGCACCGGCATCTGCGGCACCGACCTGCACATCGACTCCTGGGACGACTGGGCCGCCCACAACATCCACGCGCCGCTCGTGCTCGGGCACGAGTTCGTCGGCGAGGTCGTCGAGACCGGCGCCGCGGTGACCGGCGTGGCGGTCGGCGACCTGGTCAGCGGCGAGGGCCACCTGGTCTGCGGCACGTGCCGCAACTGCAAGGCGGGCCGGCGGCACCTGTGCGCCAACACCCGCGGCCTGGGCGTGCACCGGGACGGCGCGTTCGCCCAGTACGTGGTGCTGCCCGAGGAGAACGCGTGGGTGCACCGGGCGCCCGTGGACCTGGACGTGGCGGCGATCTTCGACCCGTTCGGCAACGCCGTGCACACCGCGCTGTCGTTCCCGGTCATCGGCGAGGACGTGCTGATCACGGGCGCGGGCCCGATCGGCGTCATGGCCGCGGCCGTGGCCAAGCACGCGGGCGCGCGCAACGTGGTGATCACCGACGTGAGCGAGCCCCGGCTGGAGCTGGCCCGCGAGGTCGGCGTCGACCTCGCCCTCAACGTCGCCGAGCGCACCATCTCCGAGGCGCAGTCCGAGCTGGGCATGTCCGAGGGCTTCGACGTGGGCATGGAGATGTCCGGCAAGCCGATCGCCCTCCAGGAGATGATCGGCAATATGGCCCACGGCGGCCGGATCGCGATGCTCGGCCTGCCCGCCGGGGAGTTCCCGGTGGACTGGGGCGCCGTGGTGTTGAAGATGCTCCAGATCAAGGGCATCTACGGCCGCGAGATGTTCGAGACCTGGTACTCGATGTCGGTGCTGCTCCAGCGCGGCCTGGACCTGTCGCCGGTGATCACGCACCGGTTCGACTACACGTCGTTCGACAAGGCGTTCGCCACGGCGCGCGAGGGCAAGTGCGGCAAGGTCATCCTCGACTGGACGGGAGCCCACTGATGTACGGCGCGATGCGCGAGGACCTGCGGACCGGCCTGGACGAGATCCGCGCGGCGGGCCTCTACAAGGCGGAGCGGGTGATCTCCAGCCCCCAGGACGCCGCCGTGCGCGTGGGCGGCGGCGCCGAGGTGCTGAACTTCTGCGCCAACAACTACCTGGGCCTGGCCGACCACCCCCGGCTGGTCGGGGCGGCGCGGGACGCGCTGGACCGGTGGGGCTTCGGCATGGCGTCGGTCCGGTTCATCTGCGGCACGCAGGAACCGCACAAGGAGCTGGAGCGCAAGCTGTCGGAGTTCCTGGGCACCGACGACACGATCCTCTACAGCTCGTGCTTCGACGCCAACGGCGGCCTGTTCGAGACGCTGCTCGGCGCGGAGGACGCGGTCATCTCCGACGAGCTGAACCACGCGTCGATCATCGACGGGGTGCGGCTGTCCAAGGCCCGCCGGTACCGCTACAAGAACCGGGACGTGGACGACCTGGAGCGGCAGCTCAAGGACGCCGCCGACGCCCGCTACCGGATGATCGCCACCGACGGCGTGTTCTCCATGGACGGCTACCTGGCGCCGCTGGACGAGATCTGCGACCTGGCCGACCGGTACGACGCGCTGGTCATGGTGGACGACTCGCACGCGGTGGGCTTCACCGGCCCGACCGGCCGCGGCACGCCCGAGCTGTTCGGCGTCCAGGACCGGGTCGACGTCGTCACCGGCACGCTCGGCAAGGCGCTGGGCGGCGCGAGCGGCGGCTACACGTCCGGTCGGGCGGAGATCGTGGAGATGCTGCGGCAGCGGTCGCGGCCGTACCTGTTCTCCAACTCGCTGGCCCCGGCCGTCACGGCCGCCGCGATCGCCGCGCTGGACCTGCTGGAGTCGTCCGGCGAGCTGCTGGAGCGGCTGCGCGAGAACACCGCGCTGTTCCGGTCGCGGATGACCGCGGAGGGCTTCGACCTGCTGCCGGGCGAGCACCCGATCATCCCGGTGATGATCGGCGACGCGGCGGAGGCGACGCGCATGGCCGACCTGCTGCTGGAGCAGGGCGTCTACGTGATCGGCTTCTCCTACCCGGTGGTGCCGCACGGCAGGGCGCGCATCCGCACCCAGATGTCGGCGGCCCACTCGACCGACGACGTGAACCGGGCCGTGGACGCCTTCGTGGCCGCCCGCGAGCGGATGGGCGCGAGCTAGGACCCGCCCCCGGGCCCGGCCGACCCGCGCGGTCGGTCGGGCCCGGGGCCGCCCAGGAAGGACCCGAGCAGCAGCGAGATCACCACCATCGAGGTGATGGCCGAGCCGTTCACGCTGAAGGAGCCCTCGCGGAGGCTGGGCAGGGCGAAGCCGAGCACGAGCACGCCTGAGGCGCAGGCCGTGGCGATGATCCGGAACTTCCTCTTCCCGTCCACCGATCCCGGGTACCCGCTGCGCCGCCCCGCCACCCCGACGAGGATGTCCCGGTGATCGACCCACGACGGCTGCGGGTGCTGCGCGCGCTCGCCGACCACGGCACGGTGACGGCGGCGGGCCGGGCGCTGCACCTCACGCCGTCCGCGGTGTCGCAGCAGCTGGCCGCGCTGGAGTCGGAGGTGGGTCACGCGCTGCTGCGCCGCCGGGGCCGCCGGGTGTCGCTGACGGCGGCCGGCGAGCTGCTGGTGGGGCACGCCAACGCGGTGGCGGCCGAGCTGGAGCGGGCGCGGGCGACGCTGGCGGCGTTCGCGGCGGGGACGACCGGTCGGGTGGAGGTCGGCAGCTTCGCGTCGGCGATCACGCAGGTCGTGGCGCCGGCGCTGGCGGCGCTGCGGGTGCGCGCGCCGGGCGTGGCGCTGCGGGTGCGGGACGTGGAGGGCCACGCCAGCGTGCCGCTGCTGCTGGACGGCGAGATCGACCTGGCGATCACCGAGGGGTACCGGCTGCGCGCGGACGACCGGAGGCTGACCCGGTTCCCGCTCTACACCGAGCCGTTCGACGTGGTGCTGCCCGCGGGGCACCGGTTGGCGTGCGCGGACGAGGTGGACCTCGCGGACCTGGCGGACGAGGACTGGGTGGCCACGCTGCCCGGGAACCCGGTGCGCGACGTCGTCGAGCTGGCCTGCTCGCAGGCCGGGTTCGCGCCGCGCATCACGCACACGTCCGACGACTTCCGGGCCATCGGGGCGCTGGTGCGCGCGGGGGCGGGGGTGGCGCTGGTGCCGCGCAACGCGCTGCGCGGCGACCTCGTGCGGTGCGAGCCGGGGCGGGGCGGGGCCGGCGACGGGGTGCGCGGCGTGCCGGTCCGGGGCGCGGCCCCGCTGCGCCGGGTGGTGGCGGCGGTGCGGCGGGGCAGCGCGGACCACCCGCTGATCGGGCTGGTGCGCGACGCCCTGGTCGAGGCGTGCCACCCCGCCGGCGGGAGGTGACCCGGGTCAGTGGGGCGCGCGGGCGGCGAGCTTCGCCGCCGCCGGGTCGGCCGCGTTGAGCGCGCCCCGGGCCGCGAGCTGGCACAGGTCGAAGCTGGTCGTGGCCAGTTTCGCGCCCACGGCCGCCAGCGCGGTGTGGTTCATCGACAGGCTGGTCGCGCCCAGCCCGGTCAGCACGCACGCCAGCAGCGGGTCGGAGGCCGCCTCGCCGCAGACGCCCAGCGGCTTGCCCGCGGCCGTGGCCGCGGCGCCGACCAGCTCGACCAGGCGCAGCAGCGCCGGCTGCCACGGGTCGTTCAGCGCCGCCACCGCGCCCACCTGCCGGTCGGCGGCGAACAGGTACTGGGCCAGGTCGTTGGTGCCCAGGGACACGAAGTCGACGACGGCGAAGATCTCGCGCGCCACCAGGGCCGCCGCCGGGATCTCGATCATCACGCCGGCCCGGGGGATGCCCGCCGCCCGCGCGCGTTCGACGAACCACGCGGCCTCGGCGGCGGTGGCGACCATCGGCGCCATGACCGAGACGTCGGCCCCGGTGTCCGCGGCGGCCAGGGCGATGGCCTCGAGCTGGCGCTCCAGCACCTCGGGCCGGTCGAAGGCGACGCGCAGGCCGCGCACGCCCAGCGCCGGGTTGGGCTCGGGGTCGGGTTCGAGGAACGCGAGCGGCTTGTCGGCGCCCGCGTCCAGGGTGCGCACCACGACCGGCTTGCCCTCGAACGGCGCGAGCACCGCCCCGTACGCCTCGCGCTGGTCCTCCACCGACGGCTCGGCCGACGCGGACAGGAAGCAGAACTCGGTGCGGAACAGGCCGACGCCCTCCGCGCCGCCCGCGGCGGCCGCCACGGCGTCGGCGGGCGAGCCCACGTTGCCCAGCACCTTCACCCGGTGCCCGTCGCGCAGCACGCCGATCCCGTTCCACTCCGCGCGCCCGGCCACGTGCGCCGCGAGCACCGTGCCGTCGGACACCTGCACCACGCCGCTGTCGCCGTCCACGAGGAGGGCGGGCGCGCCCAGGTCGAGCACGCCCCGGCACGCCACCACGGCCGGGATGCCGAGCGACCGGGCCAGGATCGCGGTGTGCGAGGTGGGACCGCCCTCCTCGGTGACGAGCGCGAGCACCTTGGCTGGGTCGAGGCCCGCGGTGTCGGCGGGCGCGAGGTCGCGGGCCACCAGGACGGACGGCTCGGCGAGCGCGGGCACGCCCGGTTCCGGCACCCCGAGCAGCTCGGCGACCAGCCGGTCCCGCACGTCGCGCACGTCGCGGGCGCGCTCGGCCATGTAGCCGCCGGCGGCCTCCAGCGCGGAGATGAACCCGGCGGCGGCCTGGTGCACGGCACGCGCGGCGGGCAGCGACTCGGCGGTCACCAGGTTCTCGGCCTGCGACAGCAGCGCCGGGTCGGCGGCCATCGCGGCGGTGGTCTCCAGCACGGCCTTGGCGTCGCCGGTGGCGGACGCCGCCCGCTCCTCCAACCGCCGCACCACGACGTCCGCGGCGGGCCGGATGCGCGCGGCCTCGGTCGCGGGGTCGGTCGGTGCCGGCCCGGCGGGCGGCTCACCCAGGGGTTCGGCCACCAGGACCACGGGCCCGGAAGCCCGACCGGAACTCACCCCGACACCGCTGCGGCGCACGCTCGACATGGTCTAGACCATACCTTTCGGCTGGACGTGGCGTAAGCACGAGCCAACGCCATCCGGCCGCCGCCCGCTACCCCAACCCCACTACGAGACCCGACCCGGCCGCCACCCGGGCCGCAGCCGCCGTCTCACCGCCGCCCGCGCCCGTCCCGCCCCAGCCCCGCCGCCTCGGCCACCTCACCCCAACCGCTGCCGCAACCACCGCAGCGCCGGTCGCCCCTGCGCCGCCTGGAACGGCCGCAGCGTCGGCAGTCCCGGCGGCGCGGGTTGGAGCGACCGGTGCGCGAAGTAGCCGGTGATCGCCGCGACCACCGAGGTGACCGCGTCCGGGTCGGCGTCGCGGGCGAGCGGCGAGGTCCGCCACACCTCCTGCGGCTCGGGCCCGCCCTGCATCGCCACGCTGGGCAGCATCAGGACCAGGTCCACCCACGGCGCACCGGCCGCCGCGCCCGTCCAGTCGACGAACACCACGTCACCCGAAGAGGTCAGCAGCGCGTTGTCGGCCCGCAGGTCGGCGTGCACCAGCGACGTCCCGGCGGTCGCGGCGGCCCACCGCGACTCCAGTTCGACCAGCTCGTCCAGCCGGTCCAGCGCCCACGGGTCGACGCCCGGCGCCGGGTCCGCCGCCAGCCGCGCCCACCCGGAGAACTCGTCGGGTTCGTCGCCGATGCCCGCCTCCACCGCCGCGCGGACGTGCCCGGGCACCTCCGCCCACGTCAACCGGTTGCCACCGCTGCCTTCCACACCCGGATGATCCCGACTCACCGGCCGGGGCTCACCCGGATTTCCGCACCCGGTCCAGCGTCGGGTAGGACGGCTGCGCGCCGGCCGCCGTCACCGAGAGGGCCGCGACCCGGGCGGCGAACCGTGCGGCGTCGGGCAGCGGCTCGCCGTCGGCCAGGCCGGCCGCCAGCGCGCCCGCGAACGCGTCGCCCGCGCCGGTGGTGTCCACGACCGACACCTCGGGCGCTTCCACCTCGGTCACCCCTCCGGGCGTGACGACGAGCGCGCCCCGCGCGCCCAGGGTGACCACGGCGGACTTCGGGCCCAGCGCGAGCAGGCCCTCCGGCGAACCCGCCAGCGCCGCCGCCTCGTGCTCGTTGACGATGAGCGGGTCCAGCAGCGCCAACGTCGCCGGCGGGACCTCCACCACGGGGGACAGGTTGAGCACCGGCCGCACCCCGCGCCCGGCGGCCGCCTCGACCGCGCGCGCCACCGTGCCCACGGGCACCTCCAGCGAGCAGACGAGGACTGAGACGTCGTCCCAGGTCAGCGCGTCCACGTCGGAGTCGCCCACGTCGGAGTTCGCGCCGGGCGCGACCACGATCGAGTTCTCGCCGTCCGGGGTGACGGTGATGTAGGCGAGGCCGGTCGGGCGGGTGGAGGTGCGCAGCAGGTCGGTGCGGACGCCCGCGGACGCCAGCGAGTCGCGCAGCAGGTCGCCGTACTGGTCGGCGCCCACCGCCCCGACGAACGCGACCCGGGCCCCGAGCCGCGCGGCGGCGACGGCGGTGTTCGCGCCCTTGCCGCCGGGCAGGACGACCGTGTCGCCCCCGAGCACGGTCTCGCCCGCGCCGGGGCGGTGGGGCACGGGGACCACGAGGTCGGCGTTGGCCGAGCCGAGCACGAGCACCGTCACCCCTCGCACTCTGCCAGGCCCGGAGGGTGGTGGTGTGACCGGTTCGGTACGCGACCTGAGTAGAGGTACGGATGCCGGATACACCGATCGGGAGCGACCCTGCTCACATGACAGGTATCGGACAGGACCCCCTCGTACGGCTGGCGGACGAGCTGAGCGACCTGGGCCGCCGCCTGGAGGTCGTGGGACGGGAGCTGCACCGGGTCGGCGGCGCCCGCACTCCCGAGCCGATCCCCACCGCGGCCGACTCGCCCACCCGCACCGCCCCGACCAACCCGGTCACCGGCAACCCGACCACCGGCAACCCGATCACCGGCAGCCAGGCCCCCGGCAGCCAGGCCACTGATCGCCAGGCCGCCGGCAGCCAGGCCACTGATCGGCTCGCCGAACCGGGCGCCTCCTCGCGCCCCACCACCGGCCCGGACCCGGCCCAGCCCCAGGCCCACGCGCAGACGCAGGCCCCGGCCCAGCCCCACACCCCGGCTCCGGCGCAGCCCCACACCCCGGCCCAGCCCCACACCCAGGCGCAGGCGCAGCCCCACGCCCCTGCCCCGGCGTCCGCCCCTGCCCCGCCCCCGGCCACCCGACCGGGCACCTCCGCCCAACCGGGGCCGACCACCCCGGGCCCGTTCACCGCCCCCGCCGCCCCGCCGCCGCCCTTCAACCCCGGCCACCCGAACCAGGGCTGGGGCGCACCGCCCCCCACCTGGACCCCGCCGCCACCGCGCCCCTCCCTCCTCGACCGCCTCGGCCAGGACGGCGCGGGCAGCAAGCTCCTCGCCTGGGTCGGCGGCGCGGTCACCCTCCTGGGCGTCGTCCTCCTCCTGGTCCTCGCGGTCCAGCGCGGCTACCTCGGCCCGCTGCCCCGCGTCCTGGGCGGCGCGGCGCTCGGCCTGGTCCTGGTCGCGACCGGCCTCCGCCTGCACCGCGCCCCCGCCAACCGCACGGGCGCGTTCGCCCTGGCCGCCACCGGCATCGCGGTCCTCTACCTCGACGTCATCGCCGCCACCTCGATCTACGAGTACCTGCCCGCGGGCGGCGGCCTGGTGGCCGGGCTGGTCATCGCGGGCGGCGGACTGCTCCTCGCCCTGCGCTGGGACTCGTCGGTGCTGGCCATCGGCACGGTGGCCGCGTGCGCCGCCTGCGCGCCCGTCCTGACCTCGGGCTTCACCCCGCTGCTGGTCGCGTTCCTGCTGGTCCTGAAGATCGCCGCGAGCCCGGTCCACCTCAAGCGCGACTGGCCGTGGCTCGCGGTCGCGGCCGGGGTGCCGCCGCTGCTCGCCGTGGTCCTGTGCCTGGGCCGCCCGGAGGACCAGCGCACCCTCGCCGCGATCGCCCTGGTGGCCGCCGCGGTCGGGGTGGCCTCGGCCGTGCTGACCGCGCGGGTCCGCCCCGGTGACGCGACGGCGGTCGGCCTGGCGGTCGGCTCGCCGATGCCCGCCCTGCTGACCACCGCCGTCCTGGACCGGGGTCCGGCCGCGGGTGTGGCCGGTGCCGTCGCGGTGGTGATGGTCGCCGTGTGGGCCGTCGGGCGCCGGGCGCTGCCGGTGAACTTCACGGCCGGCGCGGGCGCGGTCGGGGTGTTCGCGGCCTTCCTGGCGACCGCGCTGGCCCTGGACGGCAGCGCGCGCGCCGCGGTCGTCCTGGCCGAGGCGCTGGTCCTGGCGTTCCTGGCCAGGGTGCTGCCCTCCCGCGGCCCGCTCCTCGGCGCGGGCGCGTTCGGCGCGATCGGCCTGCTGCTCGCGCTGGAGCAGGCGGTGCCGCCGCGGCTGCTGCTCGACGTGCCGCGCCACCCCGACACGCCGGGCTTCCTGGTCGCGGGCATGTTGACCGCGCTGGTCCTGGGCGTGCTGGCGGTGGTGCTGCCGTGGTTCGCCGCCGACCTGGGCGTGCTCGACCGCCGCCCGCTCCCGTGGGTCGTCGCGGGTGTGGTGCTGCTGTACGCGGCGGCCGGGGTGGTGCTGTGCGCGGCCCTGCTGGTGTCGCAGGACGTGACCGGTTTCCTCTTCGGTCACACGATCGTGACGGTGTCGTGGACGGTGGCCGCGCTGGTGCTGCTGGTGCGGGGCATCGACCGCAGGTCGCTGCGGGTGGCCGGGTTGGTGCTGGTGGGGGCGGCGGTGGCGAAGCTGCTGCTGTTCGACCTGGCCGCGCTGGACGGGATCGCGCGCGTGCTGGCGTTCATCGGCGCGGGCCTGGTGCTCCTGACGGCGGGCACCCGTTACGCCAAGCTGGTGGCGACCAGGGGGAAGTAAAGCTATTTCGGGTTGTTTCGCCGTGCCGCGGAGCCAAATCCCGGCCGGCTGCGTCAACCTGGTGTAGTTCTCTACGTCGTCGGGGCACGACCACCGGTGCGCGAGCACCGGCAGGGGTCCGGCGTCGGTCGTTTCGCCCCCCGAGCGACCGGCGCCGGGCGCACGGCCGCACGCGGTTCCCCGCTGCCGCCCGTCCCGCCGTCGCGGGCGGCAGCGCACCCGCGAGGGCCGGGTGGACCACCCGAACCGGCGCAAATATCACCTGCACGTGTCTCCCGAGTGGAGGCGAGCGTGCGGTGGTGTTCCCATCCGACCATGTGGGGACGACGACGCACCGCTGCCACCGGCACCGCCGCCCTCCTGCTCGCCGCCGCGCTCTCCGCGGGTCAGCCGCTCTCCCGGGTCGTCACCGTCGCCGACACCACCGCGCCGCGCGCGTACGTGGTCACGCAGGCGGGCAGGCTCCAGGTCCTGGACACCTCCGACGGCACGGTCCTCGGCACGGCCGCCACCGGGGGCCGGACCACCGGCGCGGCGGTGGACCGGGACGGGCGCCGGGTCTACGTCGTCCACGGCTGGTCCGGCACGGTCACCGCGGTCGACCCGGCCTCGGGCGAGGTCGTCGGCCGCCTCCACGCCGGCGCGCCGCTGGCCCACGCGGTGCTGCGCCCGGACGGCGAGCGGCTCTACGTCAGCGGCAGCGGCAGCGTCGCGGTGGTGGACCCGGTGGCGTTCCGCGTGGTCGCCGCGGTGGAGGTCGGCGGTCAGCCGCTCGGCCTCGCGGTGTCGCCGGACGGGCGTCACCTGTACGTGGCCAACGCCCAGGACGGCACGGTCCGCGTGCTCGACACCGCGGCCGCGACCCCGGAGGCCACCGTCCAGGTCGGCGGCCTGCCGCAGCACGTGGCGGTCAGCCCGCGCGGCGACGCCCTGTACGTCAGCTCGCTGGACCTGGGGCGGGGGACCGGCACGGTGTCGATGGTCGACCCGTTCACCGCGCGCGTGGTGTGGTCCACGCCGGTCGGCCGGGGCGCGGGGACCATCGCGGTCACCCCGGACGGCAGGCGGGTCTACGTCGCGCTCGACCGGTCGGTCGCGGTCGTCGACACGGCCACCCGCACCTCCCGGAGCCTGCCGTTCGCGGCGCGGTCGCTGGCCATCCCGCCGGGCGACCGCCGCGTCTTCCTCGCCACCGGCAGGACCGCGACCGTGCTGGACAGCGCGGACGACGAGGTGCTGGCGACGTTCCAGCTCAGCGCCCTGAACGACGACGACCCCGGCTCGCGCGCCGAGGCCGTCGCCTTCGAGGTGGGCTAGGCGGGTTGCGGCACCTTCCCCCCGTCCTTCGCCGGCGCCTCGTCGTGGATGGCCAGGCGCTCCTGGATGCGCCGCAGCGGTCCGGGCGCCCACCAGGCGGCGTCGCCGAGCAGCTTGAGCACGGCGGGCACGAGCAGCACCCGCACCACGGTGGCGTCCAGCGCCAGGGCGAGGATCATGCCGACGCCGACGAACCGCATCATGGTGATCTGCGAGAACGCGAACGCGCCGGTCACCACGATCAGCAGCAGCGCGGCCGCGGTGATCACCCGGCCGGTCTTGGCCAGGCCCGCGCTCACCGCCTCCTCGGTGGACGCGCCGCGCCCGCGCGCCTCGACCATCCGGGACAGCAGGAACACCTCGTAGTCGGTGGACAGGCCGAACACGACGGCCGCCATCAGCACCACGATGCCGGACTCCAGGGGCGCGGGCGTCACGCCGAGCAGCGAGGCGCCGTGGCCCTCCTGGAACACCCACACGAGCACGCCGAACGTGGCGGACAGGCTGAGCGCGCTCATCACCACGGCCTTGATCGGCAGCAGCACGGACCCGAACGCGAGGAACATCAGCACGAACGTGGCGCCGACGAGCAGCGCGACCATCCACGGCAGCCGGTCGGCGATCGCGTCGAGGCTGTCGGAGACCATCGCCGTGCTGCCGCCGACCAGCACCTCGTCACCGGGCCCGTCGAGCGCCCGCACGTCCCGCAGCGCCTGCTTGGACCGGTCGCTCAGCGCGTCCTGCTCCAGGCCCGCGTTGATCAGCCACGTCCCGTTGGCCGGTTCGGCGGCGAGCTGCGCCTCGCCCACCCCCGGCACCTCGCCCACCTCGGCCGCGAACCGCTGCACGTCGGCCGCCGCCGGATCGCCGGTGACCACGATCTTCAGCCCGGAGTTGGACAGCGCGGCGAAGTCGGTGTTGATGGACTCGGCGGCGACGCGCACCGGGTTGCCCTCGGGCAGCACCTTCTCGGTGACCTCGCCGAACTTGACGTTCAGGAACGGCGCGCCGAGCGCGAGCAGCACCACCACGATCGGCAGCGCGAACAGCACCGGGCGCTTCATCACGCGGCCGGCCAGCCGCCGCCACCCGGCCTCGGACGGGACCTTGTCCTTGCGCCACGGCAGGGCGAGCTTGTCCACGCGGTGGCCGAGCACGCCCAGCAGCGCGGGCAGCAGGGTCAGCGAGACCAGGGCGGCGATGGCGACCGCGGACATGCCGCCGTAGCTCAGCGACTTCAGGAAGCCGTGCGGGAACAGCAGCAGGCCGGCCAGGGCGATCACGAGCAGGGTGGCGGAGAACAGCACGGTGCGCCCCGCGGACATGACCGTGCGGCGGACGGCGTCGGGCGTGGCGCGGCCGGCGGCCAGCTCCTCGCGGAACCGGCCGACCATGAACAGGCCGTAGTCGATGGCCATGCCGAGGCCGAGCAGGCTGGCCACGTTGACCGCGAACGAGTTGACGTCCGCGCCGTAGGAGACCGCGTGCAGCACGCCGAGCGAGCCGAGGATCGCCAGGCCGCCGACCAGCACCGGCAGCGAGGCGGCGACCAGGCCGCCGAAGATGACCACGAGCAGCAGCAGGACGATCGGCAGCGACACGGCCTCGGCCTTGGTGAGGTCGGAGGCGGACATGTCGTTGATGGCCTTCTGCGTCGGCACGAGGCCGCCGACGTGGCTGTCGACGCCGTCGACGGTGAGCTGCCGGGCGATCCGGTCGTACTGCTTGATCTGCTCGTTCGAGTCGCCGGAGCGGAGCGTGATCACGGCGAGCGCCTTGTCGCCGGCCGGCGACGGGATCGGCGGCTGCGCCCTGAGCACGGCGTCGTCGGGCAGCTCGGCGAGCCGCGCGCCGATCTCCCGGAGCCGGGCCGGGTCGGCGGTGCCGTAGACCACGAGCACGTCACCGCCCTGGCGGCCGAACGCGTCCTGGGCGACCTGGTTGGCCCGCGCGGCCTCGCTGTCCGGGGCCTCGTACCCGCCCTGGCCGAGCTTGTCGAACACCCCCAGGCCCCAGACGCCGCCGACCACGGCGAGCAGCACCGTCGAGATCAGCACCACCCAGCGGCGGCGGTACGCCAGCGATCCCCACTTCGCGAACACGCGTCCTCCCAGGCTGATGGGCTAACGTGGCGTGAATGGCGTGAAATCCGTAAACACCGTTCACTAAGCAGGCCTGGAAGCTATACCCCGGTGAACACCGTTTACAACCCGATCAGGTGACATATGACCGAGGCCACCCGCCGAGAGCGGCTGCGCGCCGAAACGGAGCGCGACATCCGCCGTCAGGCCCGTGCCCTGCTCGTGGAACGCGGGCGGGACGCTGTGACGCTCCGTGCCATCGCCCGGGAACTCGGCATCACCGCGCCCGCGCTGTACCGGTACTACGACTCGCGCGAGGACCTGCTGCTCAAGCTCGCCGACGACATCTGCACCGACCTGGCCACCGAGCTGGACGCCGGCCTGCGCGACCTGCCCCCGGACGACGTGGCCGCGCAGGTCTACGCGGTGTGCCGGGGCTTCCGGCGCTGGGCGCTGGGGCACCCGCAGGAGTTCGCGCTGGTGTTCGCCTCGACCGAGGCGAGGATCGGGTCGTGCGAGGCCGGCGCGGCGGGCCAGGTGGGCGACCAGTTCGGCCGGGTGTTCCTCCAGGTCGCCGGGAAGCTCATCGCGGCGCACCCGCTGACCCCGGAGGTCGCCGAGGACGTCCCCGCCGAGCTGCACGCCGACCTGGCGGCGTTCCGGCAGGTGCTGGCGGCCACGGTCCACGAGCAGGGGGTGGAGGTGGACGAGAGCGCGCTGACGCTCGGCGCGGTCCACCGGATCGCCCAGTCCTGGGTGCGCCTGTACGGGCACGTGGCCCTGGAGGTGTTCGGTCGCTTCCCGTTCGCGGTGGCCAACCCGGGACCCCTGTTCGACTCCATGCTGGCCGACCTGCTGGGCGACATGGGTCTCCCTCCGCAACGGTGAGCTGCGACTTCCGGGCACACCTGCTGGTCCGTTCGAGGGCTTTTCCCCGTTCGGGCGCAACCGGACCGCGGGGAACGGGGTTGCATGGGGCGTCCGAACGACCTGAACGACCCCGGGGCGGGATCATCGTGGGCTCGAACAAGGGATCCGGCGGCGGAGGGGTCGCCTTAGTCGCCGCGGTGCTGGTCGTCCTCGCCGGGGCAGGCGGGGCGGGCGGCGCCGCGTTGAACTCGGGCGCGGGCGGCGCCGGTGGCGTCGCGCCCGTGACCAGCATCGGCGTGCTCAAGTGGGACGCCAAGCGATCGGCCCGCGGCGGCGACACCGAGGGCGCGATGCGGCACCTGGGCGTGCGCGTGGAGAAGCAGGCGCTCAAGCAGGAGCCGGACTGCCTGGAGAACTCGTTCGGCCGGGTCAAGGACTTCTTCGCGCGTCACCCGTGCACGGCGCTGGACCGGCTGCTGCTGGCCGTGGGCGACGGCGCGGGCAACGCCTCGGTGGTGTCGGTGGCCTGGGTGACCTTCCCCGGCCGCAACCAGGCGCGGCAGTTCGACCGGGTGATCGGCGCGGAGGGCTCGGGCGACGTGCGACCGCTCAGCACCGCGCTGACCGGCATGGCCGAGGTGTCGTTCACCGCCGCCCACTACTGGTCGGAGATCCGGGACACCACGATCGCCATCGCCGAGGCCGAACCGGCGGCCGGCACGGTCGACCCCGAGCTGCTCGACGCGTTGGCCGAGGTCGCCGCCCAGCTACCGCGACCGTGACCCCGCGACCGTGAACTCCCGGCCGTGAACTCCCGGCCGTGAACTCCCGGCCGTGACGCCGGGGGCGGACCCGACGACCCGCCCCCGACGCCCCGCGCGCCTCACAGCACGACGTTCACCAGCCGGCCCGGCACCACGATCACCTTGCGCGGCTCGCCGCCGTTCAGCAGCTCGGCCACCTTGTCCTCGGCCAGCGCCGCCGTCCTGACCTCGTCCTGCGACGCCGACGCGGCGACGACCACGCGGGCCTTCACCTTGCCGTTGACCTGGATCGGGTACTCGACGGTGTCCTCGACCAGGTACTCCTCGTCCGCCACCGGGAACGGGCCGTGGGCCAGCGACTCGGCGTGGCCCAGCTTCGCCCACAGCTCCTCGGCCACGTGCGGGCTCAGCGGCGCCAGCATCAGCGCCAGCGGCTCGGCCAGCGCGCGCGGCGCGCCACCCGGGAAGTGCTTGGTGACGTGGTTGTTCAGCTCGATCAGCTTCGCGCCCGCCGTGTTGTAGCGCAGGTTCGCGTAGTCCTCGTGCACGCCCGCGATGGTCTTGTGCAGCAGGCGCAGCGCGTCCTCGCCCGGGTCCTCGTCGGTGACGCGGGGCTCGCCCGTGTTCTCGTCGACCAGGTTGCGCCACAGCCGCTGCAGGAACCGCTGCGCGCCGACGACGTCCTTCGTCGCCCACGGCCGCGACACGTCCATCGGGCCCATCGACATCTCGTACAGCCGGAACGTGTCCGCGCCGTACTTGGCGCACATCTCGTCCGGCGTGACGACGTTCTTCAGGCTCTTGCCCATCTTGCCGTACTCGCGCCGGACCTCCTCGTCGCCGAAGAAGTACTTCCCGTCGCGCTCCTCCACCTGCTCGGCGGGCACGTAGGCGCCGCGCGCGTCGGTGTAGGCGTACGCCTCGATGTAGCCCTGGTTGAACAGCCGCCGGTACGGCTCGTCGCCGGACACGTGGCCCAGGTCGAACAGCACCTTCTGCCAGAACCGCGCGTACAGCAGGTGCAGCACCGCGTGCTCCACGCCGCCGATGTACAGGTCGACGCCGCCCGGGTCGTCCGCGCCGTGCTCGGCGGCGCGCGGGCCCAGCCAGTACCGCTCGTTCTCCGGGTTGACGAACCGCTCGTCCTCGGTCGGGTCCACGTACCGCAGCTGGTACCAGCACGAACCCGCCCAGTTGGGCATCGTGTTGGTCTCCCGGCGGTACTGCTTCGGGCCGTCGCCCAGGTCCAGCTCGACGGTCACCCACTCCTCGGCGCGCGACAGCGGCGGGGACGGCTCGGAGTTCGCGTCCTCCGGGTCGAACGTGCGCGGCGAGTAGTCGTCCACCTCCGGCAGCTCGATCGGCAGCATCGACTCCGGCACGGCCACCGGCGCGCCGTCCTCGTCGTAGACGATCGGGAACGGCTCGCCCCAGTACCGCTGCCGGGAGAACAGCCAGTCGCGCAGCTTGAACTGCACGGTGCCCTCGCCGCGGCCGCGCTCCTCCAGCCAGGCGATGACCTTCTTCTTCGCCTCGTCGACGCCCAGGCCGTCCAGGAAGCCGGAGTTGATCGCCGGGCCCTGGCCGGTGAAGGCCTCGCCGTCGAAGTCGTCCGGCGGCTGCACGGTGCGGATGATCGGCAGGTCGAAGGCCTTGGCGAAGTCCCAGTCGCGCTGGTCCTGGCCCGGCACGGCCATGATCGCGCCGGTGCCGTAGCCCATCAGCACGTAGTCCGCGACGTACACCGGCAGCGGGGAGCCGTTGACCGGGTTGGTGGCGTGGGCGCCGGTGAAGACGCCGGTCTTGTCCTTGTTCTCCTGCCGGTCCAGGTCGGACTTGCGGGACACCTCGCGCCGGTAGGCCTCGATCGCGCCGGCCCGCTCGGGCGCCGTGATGACGTCCACCAGCGGGTGCTCCGGGGCCAGCACCACGTAGGTGGCGCCGAACAGCGTGTCCGGGCGGGTGGTGAAGACCTCGATGTCGACGGGCTCCGCCCCGTCGCCCGGGACCTCGACCGCGAACCTGACCCGCGCGCCGTGGGAGCGGCCGATCCAGTTCCGCTGCATCGACTTGACCTTCTCCGGCCAGTCCAGCCGGTCCAGGTCGTCGATCAGGCGGTCGGAGTAGGCGGTGATCCGCATCATCCACTGGCGCAGGTTGCGGCGGAACACCGGGAAGTTGCCGCGCTCGCTGCGGCCGTCCGCGGTGACCTCCTCGTTCGCCAGCACGGTGCCCAGGCCGGGGCACCAGTTCACCGGCGCCTCGGACAGGTAGGCCAGGCGGTACCGGCCCAGCAGCTTCTGCCGCTCGGCGTTGGTCATGTCGGCCCACGGCTCGCCGCCGGTCTCCCGGGCGCCCGAGGCGAACTCGGCCTCCAGCTCGGCGATCGGCCGGGCCTTGCCCCGCTGCGGGTCGTACCAGGAGTTGAAGATCTGCAGGAAGATCCACTGGGTCCACTTGTAGTACGCCGGGTCGATCGTGGAGATGCGGCGGCGCTCGTCGTGGCCCAGGCCCAGCCTGCGGATCTGCCGCAGGTAGGTCTGGATGTTGTCCTCGGTGGTCTTGCGGGGGTGCTGACCGGTCTGGACGGCGTACTGCTCGGCGGGCAGGCCGAAGGCGTCGAAGCCCATCGTGTGCAGCACGTTGCGGCCGTTCATCCGGTGGTACCGGGCGAAGACGTCCGTGCCGATGAAGCCCAGCGGGTGGCCCACGTGCAGGCCGGCGCCCGACGGGTAGGGGAACATGTCCTGCACGAACAGCTTGTCCGCGGGCACCTCGCCCTGGAGCGGGCCGACCGGGTTCGGCGCGTGGAAGGTGCCTTGCTCCTCCCAGCGCTGCTGCCACCGCTGTTCGATCTCGCCCGCCAGCTCGGCGGTGTAGCGGAAGGCGGGCTTCTCGTCCGCCGCGTCGGTGCTCATCGGGATGTCCCTCTCCAACGGTAGGCCCCCTGACATGACGAAACCCCCCAGCCCTGCTCGGGCATGAGGGGTTGCCGCGCCGACCTTGCCTTGCGAGGTCTGCGCGGCTAGATAAGGAGCAGGCGGGCCTTGCTCATGCCTCCACGGTATCAGCGCGGTGCAAGCGAACTGCAACGAACCTCACGTCGGGGCTGGTGCCGGGGGGTGCGGTGGTGCGGCCTACCCTCGTCAGGGTGAACATCCTGCTGGCTGTGGTGCTGGGTCTGGTCGGTGTCGCCTTCGCGGTGGTCGGCTCCCTGGGCCTGCGCGGGCGGCTGCGCCGCAACCCCTTCGTCGGCGTGCGCACGAAGGCCGCGCTGCGCGACGACGAGGCGTTCGCGCTGGCCAACCGGGTCGCCGGGGTGCCGAACGTGGGTGCGGGCGCGGTCGCGCTGGTGTGCGGCGTGGTCGTGCTGTTCGCCCCGACGGCGGTGATCGCGGTGGTCGTGAGCCTGATCGGGCTGCTCGGCGGCGTGGCGGTGGCGGTGGCGGGCGGCCTCGTCGGCCACCGGGCGGCGGCGGCGCTGCCCGAGCCGGAACCGGCCGGCGGCTGCGGCGGCTGCGCGTGCGCCGGCGCGTGCGGCGTGCTCACCCGCGCCTGACCCCCCTGGCTACCGCGCGAGTCGTACGTCCAGGTCGACCGTGTCGTACCTCCGGGACCCCCGAGTTCAGCGCTCACGACCCCACGCCCCGGTCCCGAAACCGGAAAAAGGGGGTACAGGGCGGAACACGAGCCCGGCCCCGGCGGACGACAA
>NZ_JBHWIE010000065.1:0-31217 GCF_042732085.1 Actinosynnema sp. NPDC059797 | reverse complement strand
CGCCATCGCGACCAGGTTCGACAAGACCGCCGTGTCCTACCGGGGCATGCTCGACCTGGCCACCCTGCTCATCTGGCTTTGAGGACAGCCCCTAGGCCGGCGTCAGTCGAGCAGCGACCAGGTGGCGGTGCAGCGGACCACGACGGTGATCCGCTGCGCCTCCAGGTTCAGCCCGCCCAGCTCCGGTGCCACACCGGGCGAGCCGCCGCCGCCGTAGGCGGCCATCGTGCGCGACGAGTCGGCCGCCCACGTCTCGGCGTCGCCGTCGGAGAGCCGGTGCAGCGGGCCCAGCCGCGCGCCCAGGGCCTCGACGTAGCCCTCGGCGCGGCGCCGCGCGTCCGCCACGGCCTCGCGCTGCGCCTCGCGGACGGCCTCGGAGTCGTCCGCGAGCTGCCAGTTCGGGCCGCCCAGCCAGCTCGGCTCGGCGGTCACCAGCGCGGCGAGCAGGTCGTCGAGCCGGGTGAGGTCGTCGACGCGCACCACGTAGTTCTGCGCGGCCCGGCTGCCGGAGCGGCGCCTGCCGTCCCAGTTGTCGTGCACGTGGAGCTGCCGCGAGCGGACCTCGACGCCCGGTCCGGCCAGCGCCGCCTCCACGCCGGCGACCCGCGCGGTCAGCGCGTCCACCGCCTCGCCGCGCGACGAGCCCGTCGTCTCGAAGCCCACCTGCACCTCTGCGCGGTCGGCGGTCCGCTCGACCTTGCCGACGCCCTTGGTCACCACTTCGGCCACGAGGCCACGCTACCGGGGACGCCGTTCGCCGGGACCCGGCGAACGGCCCGTCCCGCGGCGATCGCGTCCACCGGGCCGCACTCCGGCCGGCTCCTGCACGGGCTCGTGGCCTGACCTGCGGCGACGGGGTCGCCACGGTTGCGTCGGGTGATCCAGTGGGCACGCCGGGGAGTGGGAGGTGCCGCATCCGGTCTGGGAGGTGTCCGTCGATGGAATCTTCGGAGTCCACGCGGTAACCGCCGATGATTCGTCGGTATGTGCGGTACCTCACCGGAAAATCGGGTGATTTGCGGTCCTGGAGGGTGCATACTTGAGGCACACCACCGAGAGATGTCTGAGAGGGATGAACCCCCGATGAACTTCACTGCGAAGCTCCGCGCTCGTCGTGTCGAGGCTCGCAACCGCAAGGCCGTCGCCCGAGCGATCGACATGGCGCCCACCCCCGCGATGCGCCACGAGCTGATGGCGATCGCCCAGGCCCAGGTTTCCGGCCTCCGCTGACGCGGGTCCGGGTTCTTCCGCCGGCTCGCGCGACGGCCGCCCGATCGACACCGGGCACACGCCCCGCCGTTCGCGCGCCGGCGAAGGGGGAACGACGAAGCCCTGCCGCACCTCCCGCGCGGCAGGGCTTCGTCACATCAGTAACGTGATCTGTGTCACACCGTTTAGTGGATGTAACAGTCCACGATCGTGTCTCGATGTTCCTGATGACCCCGCGGTGCTGTCGGACCCCCGACCTGGCAGCACCGCGGGGTTTCCCACGTCGCGGCTACTTGGCCGTGGCCGAGCCGTTCCAGGTGTCGTCCGTTCTGCGGGCGCGCCTCATCATCACTGCTTCCCCCTGTGTGTTCTGGCTTGTCCCCCATGGACAACACCATCGTGCCACCGGGGTACGACAGTTTCTTGAGCGTTTGCTGAGAGCATGACCCGGTGAGGCTCCCGCTGCTGGTCGTCGACGCGGCCAACGTCGTCGGCTCCGTCCCGGACGGCTGGTGGCGCGACCGGGCCGCCGCCACCACCCGCCTGAGGGACACCCTCCTGGGTGTGGTCGACCCGGGCGTCCCCACCTTCCCGGGCCCGTTGGAGATCGTCCTCGTGGTCGAGGGCAGGGCCCGCGGCGTCGACCCGGTCCCGGGCGTCCGGGTGGTCGCCGCCGACGCGTCGGGCGACGACGCGATCGTGGAGGTGGTCCGCGCCGAGGGGGCGGACCGGCGCTGCGCCGTGGTCACCGCGGATCGCGCGCTGCGCGAGCGGGTGGCGGCGCTGGGCGCCGAGGTGCTGGGACCGCGCTCGGTCCGGTGAGCACGCCATACCCGGGTGGCCGCGGGTCGTCGGTGGTCCACTCGATCTCGTGTGCCGCGGTTCAGGCGATACCGACCCCGATGAGCGCCTGTGGTGGTGCTCGACTTCCGGACGTTCCACTGTCGGCAGGTCAACCCTTCCGCATGCCGGACGATCGGCGTTCCGCGGACCAGGTGTGCCGAGCATCCCGGTCGCCTCCGACCGCCAACTCGCCTGCGTCATTGGTTCTGGACGTCGTCTCCAGGGCGCCGCTCGACTTGCTGCCTCGGCATGCTGATGGCCAGTGCACGACGGGCTCCTTCGATCACCTGCTTGTAGGTGACGACCTCGATCCGGGAGCGGTCGGCGTTGTAGCTCCGCAGCACTTCGTCGACCTGCTGTTCGGTGAAGTCCACGTCGTACATCGGATGCCCGATGACCACCGTGCCGCTCGCCCGTCTCGCCTCAATGCCGTGGCGTTCCAGAATTCCCGTTCGGTCCTCATCGAACGCCCGAAGGTAGTTCGCGACCTGTGCGGCGGCGCGGTTCACATCATCGGAGGTGATCGGAACACCTCGGTGCAGTTTTACCGACCGGGCGTTCGCCTTCTTCAGTTCAACGACGTGCAGCACCCCGTCCGGTCGCAGCAATGCCAAGTCGACCTCTGTGCCAGGCGTCAGTCGTCTGACGTTGGAGACGCCGACGTACCCGCCCCCGAACACCCAGGACGCGCGCTCGACCAGTCGTTGCAAGCCACTCTCCGTGGTGAACGGGTTCTCGACCGCCGCCTCCAGGGCGTCCAGTTGCTCGCGCCTGATCCGGAGTTGGGCCGCTGCCACCAAGAGGTGGGCGTCGGGAGCGGCCAGCAGTGCGTTGACCTGGGGGTGGAGGTCCTCCTCGATGTGGAATTCGACTCGGTCGACCATGACGTCGATCAGCCAAGCGGCGATCTCCGATCTGACCCGAAATGCGCCGTAGTGTCCGGCTCGTCTGGCTCGCACGAACCGCAGGGCGCGACGACCTTCATGTTCATAGTAGGCGCGAATGTCGGCTGCGGTGGCGTTCGGGTCATCGGTGAGAAGTTGGCCGATCTCTTGTCCGATGAATGCCCTCAAAGCGCTCATGGAATTCTGAAGGCTGTGAACTTCGGATAACTGTCCAGAGCCGCTGTAAAGATCGTGCTTGACCTTGAGGTCGGTTTCCAGCAGTCGTCCTGTCATGTAGGAGAGGGCATCCTGTGCGCCCTCCTCGCTGACCGAATCCCCAACGTTATGTGCTTCGCGTGCGATGAACTCCAGTAGTTCGACCAAACGTCTCCCGCCCTTGTAAGGGCTCTGCGCGCCCATCAGGTCGAGCGCGTCCATGAAGTGCTGTGCGATCTCAGGGGAGGCCAGTTCGTGCAGGGACAGGAGCAAGGACTTGAGCGTGTAGTCGGACCTGAGTGCCATGGCCGGTGATCCTGGCCCAACGGCCCGGACGGGCTTCCCGAGGCCGAGACGATCTCGGAATGGTGGCCGACCTCCCAAATCCTGGACACCGAAATACCGTGGTGTGGGCTTGGTGTTGACTCCCCACGTGACGACCGCTCCACGCCGCCGCGCCCGCGTCCGCGCCCCCGAACTCGTCGGACGCGAGTGGCTCAACACCGGTGACCGCGAACTCAAGCTCGCCGACCTGCGCGGCAAGCTCGTGCTGCTCGACTTCTGGACGTTCTGCTGCATCAACTGCCTGCACGTCCTGGACGAGCTGCGCCCGCTGGAGGCCGAGTTCTCCGACGTCCTGGTCACCATCGGCGTGCACTCGCCCAAGTTCGCCCACGAGGCCGAGCGCGCCGCCGTCGCCGCGGCCGTCGAGCGGTACGCCGTCGAGCACCCCGTGCTCAACGACCCCGAGCTGACCACCTGGCAGAACTACGCGGTCAAGGCGTGGCCCACCCTGGTCCTGGTCGACCCCGAGGGCTACGTCGTCCACGTCGCCGCCGGCGAGGGCCACCTCGACGCGCTGCGCCAGGTCGTCTCCGAGGTCGTCGCCGAGCACGAGGCCAAGGGCACCCTCCACCGCGGCGACGGCCCGTACGTCGCGCCGCCGCCCGCCGCCACCGAGCTGCGCTTCCCGGCCAAGGCCGTGCTCACCCCGCGCGGCACCCTGCTGGTCAGCGACTCCGCCCACCACCGCCTGGTCGAGCTGGACGCCGACGGCGAGACCGTCCTGCGCCGCTTCGGCACGGGCGAGCGCGGCCGCCGGGACGGCCTCGAACCCACCTTCTCCGAGCCCGCCGGCATCGCGCTGCTGCCCGCCGAGGTCGCCGCGCGCGTCGGCTACCACGCCGTCGTCGCGGACACGGTCAACCACCTGCTGCGCGGCCTGGACCTCGACACCGGCGAGGTCACCACCGTCGCCGGCACGGGCGAGCAGTGGCGCGACGGCGAGACCGACGGCCCCGCCGACAAGATCCCGCTGACCAGCCCGTGGGACGTCGCCTGGTGGGAGCCCGCGGGCGGCGTCGCGATCGCGCTGGCCGGCAACCACACGCTCGGGCTGTTCAAGCCGCTGGAGAACCGCCTCGAACGCCTCGCCGGCACCACCGTCGAGGGCCTGCACGACGGCCCCGCCCCGGAGGCGTTCTTCGCCCAGACGTCGGGCCTGGCCGCGGACGGCGACCGGCTGTGGCTGGTCGACTCCGAGACGTCCGCCCTGCGCCGGCTGGACGCCGACCGCACCGTGCACACCGTCGTGGGCAAGGGCCTGTTCGCCTTCGGCCACCGCGACGGCGCCGCCGACCAGGCCCTGCTCCAGCACCCGCTGGGCGTGACGGTCCTGCCCGGCGGCCAGGTCGTCGTCTCCGACACCTACAACGGCGCCCTCCGCCGCTACGACCCGGCCACCGGCGAGGTCTCCACCCTGGCCTCGGACATCGCCGAGCCGTCCGACGCGGTCCTGGTCGACGGCGAGCTGGTCGTCGTGGCCTCCGCCGCCCACCGCCTGGAGCGCCCGGTGCCGCCCGGCGCCCGGCTGGCCAGCGTCAGCGGCGACGCGCACGAGGTCCGCCGCCCGCCGACCGTGGTCGGGCCCGGCGACCTGGAGCTGGCCGTCGTGTTCACCCCGCCCGCCGGCCAGAAGCTGGACGATCGGTACGGCCCGTCCACCCGGCTGGAGGTCACCAGCTCCCCTCCGGGGCTGCTGGAGGGCGGCGCGGGCGTCGGCACGGACCTGGTGCGCGTGCTGCGCGTCGCCGAGGGCTTCACCGAGGGCGTGCTGCACGTCGTCGCACAGGCCGCGAGCTGCACGGACGACCCGGCGGTCGAGCACCCGGTGTGCAAGCTGGCCCGCCAGGACTGGGGCGTGCCGATCCGGGTCGAAAAGGACGGACCGGACCGCCTACCCCTCATGATGGGCGGCCTCGACGACGCCATCTAGACTCTGCGGGTGGCCGATGTCAAGCTCCAGATCCAGATGCTGCACGACCGCGTGATGGTGCGGATCTCGCAGGAGGACGGCGAACGCCGCAGCAGCGGTGGCATCGTGATCCCGGCGACCGCCCAGATGGCCAAGCGCCTGGCCTGGGGCGACGTGATGGGCGTCGGCACGAACGTGCGACACGTCAAGGTCGGCGACCGCGTGCTGTTCAACGCGGAGGACCAGTTCGAGGTCGAGGTGCAGGGGCAGACCTACCTCGTGATGAGGGAGCGGGACGTCCACGCCACGGCCACCGAGCGGACGACGGACCAGGGCACGGGGCTTTACCTGTGATCCCCCCGACCGTGATCGTCGTGTGACGGCGGTCGGGTAAGCAGTCCCAGGACCTTGCGGAGAGGCAAGAGGGGGAGCGGTGCCGGAGAACCAGCGACCGGAGTACGACGCTGAGCGGACCAAGGCCATGGAGCCGGTCCGCCCGTCGGGCACCGCATCGGAGCGGACGACGCAGATCGCCGCGTCCTCGGTCCAGGAGGCCGCGTGGCCCCAGGCCGAGTGGCCCCAGGAGGAACCGGACGCGGAGGCGGGCGCAGGGGCCGGCACCGCGGCGGGCACCGGGTCCGACCCGTCCGCGACCGTCCGGAACGTCACGCCGCCCGGACCGCCGGCCAACGGCGCCGCGCAGACCGGGCCGCGGGCCAACGGCAAGACCGGTGGCACCGGCGCCGAGGCCACGCAGGTGATGAAGCCGGCGGGCGACGTGACGCGCGCCCTGTCGGGCGAGCAGAACCGCGCCGCCGAGCCGAACCGCCCCGCCGAGCCGAACCGCCCCGCCGACACCACGCGCGTCGCCCCGGCCGACGCGACCCAGGCCATCCCGGCCGACGCCACGCGCGCCCTGCCCGACGCCGCCCGCACCGACCCCGCGCGCACCGACCCGGCCCGCGCGGTGCCCGCCGCCGAGGCCCCCACCGTGCCCGCCGCCGAGGCGACCCGCGCCATGGCGCCCCCGCCCGCCGAGCAGACCCGGGCCATCCACACCCCGCCCGGCGGCTTCGCCCGCGGCCCGTCGCCGTCCGAGGCCACCACGGTGTTCAGCACCCCGGTGTCCGTGCCCGAGCCCGAGGCCACCGTGCACGGCCCGGTCATGGTGGACGAGGCCGAGGAAGCCGACGAGGCCGACGCCCGCCGCAAGAGCAGGCGCAAGGCCGCCCTGGTCGCCGCCGCCGTGCTCGGCGTGCTGGTCGTCCTCTACGGCCTGGACATCCTCGTCTCCGGCGGCAACGTGCCGCGCGGCGTGACCGTCGCGGGCGTCGACGTCGGCGGCCTGAGCCACGCCGAGGCCGAGGAGAAGCTGCGCGCCGAGATCGGCCCCCGCCTGGCCGCGCCGGTCAAGGCCCGCGCCGGTGACGTGGACACCGAGCTGGACCCCCAGGCGGCGGGTCTGGAACTGGACTGGGCCGCCACCCTGGAGCGCGCGGGCAGCCAGCCGCTGTCCCCGATCACGCGCGTCACCTCGTTCTTCACCTCCCACGAGGTCGGCTTCGCCACCCGCAGCGACGAGGCCAAGCTGACCGCCGCGGTCGAGGGCCTGCGCGGCACCACCGACCGCGAGCCCGCCGAGGGCGCCATCCGCTTCGAGGGCGCCGCCCCGGTGGCCGTGGAGCCGAAGCAGGGCCAGAAGCTCGACGCGCCGGGCGCGGTGGACGCGCTGCTGGCCGGCTGGGCGGACGGCGGCACGGTCGAGCTGCCGGTGGCCACCACCCCGGTCAAGACCACCAAGGAGGGCGTCGAGCGGGCGCTCGCCGAGGTCGCCAAGCCCGCCACGTCCGCGCCGCTGATCATCAAGGGCGAGGGCAAGGACGCCACGCTCACGCCCGAGCAGCTGGCCACCGTGCTGGTGTTCGAGCCCGCCGACGACGGCGGCCTGAGCGCGAAGGTCGACAACAACAAGGTCATCGAGCACGCCGGTCCCCAGCTCAAGGAGACCGAGAAGGAGGGCAAGGACGCCGAGATCGTGTTCGAGGGCGGCCGGCCGACCGTGAAGGAGTCGGTGGACGGCCTCGGCATCGACTGGGAGAAGTCCCTGCCCCCCATGCTCGACGTGCTCAAGCGCGACAACGAGCGCGTGCTCAAGGCGGAGTACAAGCACACGCCCGCGAAGGTGACCACCGAGCAGGCCAACAAGATGGGCATCAAGGAGGTCATCGGCGAGTTCCAGACCGGTGGCTTCGCGGCCGACTCGGGCACGAACATCCGCGTGGTGGCGCAGAAGGTCAACGGCGCGATCGTGAAGCCGGGCGAGACCTTCAGCCTCAACGGCTTCACCGGTCCGCGCGGCCGGGCCCAGGGCTACGTCGACGCGGGCATCATCGAGAACGGCATCCCCGGCCGCGCGGTCGGCGGCGGCATCTCGCAGTTCGCCACGACGCTCTACAACGCCGCGTACTACGCGGGCATGAAGGACGCGGGCCACAAGGAGCACAGCTACTGGATCTCGCGGTACCCGGCGGGGCGCGAGGCCACGGTGTTCATGGACGCCGCGGGCAACAGCCTGATCGACATCAAGTTCACCAACCCGGACCAGACCGGGGTGGCGATCCAGACGATCTGGACGCCGTCGTCGATCAAGATCGTGCTGTGGGGCACCAAGAACTACGACGTGACCGGGTCGACCAGCGAGCGGTTCAACTTCACCGAGCCGCAGGAGCGCAAGGTGACGACCAAGCCGTGCAGCCCGAGCAACGGCGCGCAGGGCTTCTCGGTGACCGACACCCGGACCATCACCGACCGCCGCACCGGCCAGACCCGCAGCGAGTCCCGCACCGTCCGGTACGACCCGTCCCACAAGATCATCTGCGAGGGTTGACGCCCCGCTGATTCGCGGTAGCCACGATTGGGTATCACCCGGTCGTGGCTACCAGCGCGAATGAGGTGCGGAGACATCCCGCGGTGCAGGTCCTAGGACGTGCCGGGATGGTGTGCTACGGGGTCGTCCACGTGCTCTTGGCGGCGTTGACGGCGCAGGTCGTGCTCGGCGACAGCGGCGAGCGGACCGACCAGAAGGGCGCCGTCGCCGAGGTCGCCAAGACCTCGTTCGGCCCGGTCCTGCTGTGGGTGCTCGCGATCGGCCTGTTCGCGTTCGCGCTGTGGCAGGTCACCCTGGCGATCTCCGGCTACACGTGGGACACCGAGAAGCGGAAGCGGATCTACCACCGCTTCGGCTCGGCGGGGCGCGCCATCACCGCCGTGGCCATCGCGATCGCCGCGATCAACTACGCCACCGGCTCGTCCCAGAGCAGCTCCACCGAGCAGTCCCAGACCTGGACCGCGCGGCTGCTGTCCGTGCCGTTCGGGCAGGTGCTGGTCGGCGTGGTGGCGCTGGCGATCATCGTGCTGGGCGCGCTGATCGTCCGGAAGGGCGTGAAGAAGTCCTTCGAGAAGGACCTCGACATGTCGCGGCTGCCGCCGGGCAGCCGCACCTGGGTGGAACGCGTGGGCCGCGTCGGCTGGATCGGCAAGGGCCTGGCGTACGCGCTGATCGGCGTCCTGGTCGGCCTGGCCGCGATCAACGCCGACCCGTCGCAGTCGGGCGGCATGGACAAGGCGCTGCACACGCTGGCCGCCCAGCCGTACGGCATCTTCGTGCTGGCCGTCATCGCCCTGGGCTTCCTGGGTTTCGGCATCTACTGCTTCGCCGCCGCCAAGGCCCACAGGGGCTGACCACCGTGCGTGGAGGGCGGCCCCTTCAGGGGTCGCCCTCTTTTTTGCGTCCAACCGGGCAGGCGGCCGTGATCGCCTTCCCCGCACCGGGGCGTTCCTCATCGCCCCAAAGCAAAAGCAGGGGTCCCCGCCAAGGGGACCCCTGCTTTTATTCTGCCCTGAGGGTCTGACAATCCCGGCTCAGAACGCGGCCTCGTCCACGTCCATCAGGGAGTTGTCGGTGGCCTCGGCGATCTTGCGGCGCGCGGTCAGCTCCGGCAGCACGCTCTTGGCGAAGAACGACGCCACCGCGACCTTGCCCTCGTAGAACGCCTTGTCCTTGGCCGACGGCGTGCCCGCCAGCTTGGTCAGCGCGACCTCGGCCTGCCGCAGCAGCAGCCAGCCGACCAGCACGTCGCCCGCGGTCATGAGCAGGCGGACCGTGTTCTGGCCGACCTTGTAGAGGTTGCGCACGTCCTCCTGCGAGCTGGTCAGGAACCCGACCATCGTGCCCAGCAGCCCCTGGAGGTCCTCCAGCGCCTGCTTGAGCAGCGCGCGCTCCTCCTTGAGCCGGCCGTTGCCGCCCTCGTTGTCCAGGAACTTCTGGATCTCGCCGTTGAGGAAGCCCAGGGCCTGGCCCTTGTCGCGGATGATCTTGCGGAAGAAGAAGTCCAGCGACTGGATGGCCGTGGTGCCCTCGTACAGCGAGTCGATCTTGGAGTCCCGGATGTACTGCTCGATCGGGTACTCCTGGAGGAAGCCGGAGCCGCCGAGGGTCTGGAGCGACTGCGCCAGCTGCTCGTAGGCCCGCTCCGAGCCGACGCCCTTCACGATCGGCAGCAGCAGGTCGTTGACCTTCTCCGCCAGCTCCTTGTCGGGGCCGCCCAGGGCGATCCTGTCCTGCTGCGTCGCGGTGTAGAGGTAGACCGCGCGCAGGCCCTCGGCGTACGCCTTCTGCAGCATCAGGCTGCGGCGCACGTCCGGGTGGTGGGTGATGGTGACGCGCGGGGCGGTCTTGTCGGTCATCCGGGTCAGGTCGGCGCTCTGCACCCGCTCCTTGGCGTAGGCCAGGGCGTTGAGGTAGCCGGTCGACAGGGTGCCGATGGCCTTGGTGCCGACCATCATGCGGGCGTACTCGATGACCTGGAACATCTGCGCGATGCCGTCGTGCACCTCGCCCAGCAGCCAGCCCTTGGCCGGGACGCCGTGCTGGCCGAAGGTCAGCTCGCACGTGGTGGAGACCTTCAGGCCCATCTTGTGCTCGACGTTGGTGACGAAGGCGCCGTTGCGCTCACCGGTCGACTCGCCGGTCTGGGGGTCGAAGTGCCACTTCGGGACCAGGAACAGGGACAGGCCCTTGGTGCCCGGCCTGGCCTCGATGCCGGGGCCCTCGGGGCGGGCCAGCACCAGGTGCATGATGTTCTCGGTCATGTCCTGGTCGGCCGAGGTGATGAACCGCTTCACGCCGTCGATGTGCCAGGTGCCGTCCTCCTGCCGGACGGCCTTGGTGCGGCCGGCGCCCACGTCGGAACCGGCGTCCGGCTCGGTGAGCACCATGGTGGCGCCCCAGCCGCGCTCGATCATCAGCTCGGCCCAGCGCTTCTGCTGCTCGGTGCCGTTGCGGTGCACGATCGAGGCGAAGCTCGGGCCGGCCAGGTACATGAAGATGGCGGGGTTCGCGCCGAGGATCAGCTCGGCCGACGCCCACTGCACCGACGGCGGGGTGCCGTAGCCGCCCAGCTCGTTCGGCAGGAACAGGCGGAACCACTCGCCGTCCCAGACCGCCTTGTAGGACTTCTTGAAGGAGTCCGGCAGCGTGGCCGAGTGGGTCTTCGGGTCGAAGACGGGCGGGTTGCGGTCGGCGTCGGCGAAGGACTCCGCCAGCGGGCCGACCGCCAGGTTGTTGAGCTCGGCAAGCACGCCGCGCGCGGTGTCCTCGTCGGACTGCTCGAACGGCCCCGTGCCGAGGTGGTCCTGCACGTTGAAGACCTCGAACAGGTTGAATTCGAGGTCCCGGACGTTGCTCTTGTAGTGACCCATCTCGTCGCTCACTCCATGCTGGTCGGGGCGGTCCCCTACTGACCGGTAACAACAGGGTATTACCTGTCAGTAACCTCGGCAAGGCCGCTCGACGCGGTGTGGCGAACGGAACGGGTGGTCCTCGACCGACCGGAGCAGGTCGGCCGGGCGAGTGGCCCGCTCCCCGCGGGGGTCAGGCGCGAGCCTGTGAACCGCCCGTCAGCAGCCCCGCCTGGTAGGCCAGCGACACCGCGTGCGTCCGGTCCCGCGCCCGCAGCTTGCGCAGGATGTTCTTCACGTGCGTCCGCACCGTCTCCACCGACACGTACAGCTCGCTGGCCACCGCCTGGTTCTCCAGCCCGTCCGCGATGAGCTGGAGCACCTCGTACTCCCGCCGCGACAGGGAGCGCCGCGAGCCCGCCTCCGCGGCGGGCGTGAACCCGGCCGCCAGGGGCGCCAGGGTCGGGTCCAGGTACACCCGGTCGGTGTAGGCGCGCACGATCGCCTGCACCACCTCGCCGACCTCGCCCGCCCGCGGCACCAGGCCGCGCACGCCCGCGGCCAGCGCGACCCGCACGTACTTCGCCGTCCGGTGCGGCTCGCGCACCAGCGAGACCACCGCCAGCGCCGGGTCGTTGCCGGTCAGCAGGGTCGCGAGCTGCCCCTGCGGGTCCAGCACCGAGTCGATCAGCAGCACGTCCGGCCGCAGGCGCTCGTGCAGCCGCACGGCCGAGTTCGGCTGCCCGGTCGAGCCGAGCCAGTGCAGCCCCGGCGTCCGCCGCACCACCGCCGCCAACCCCTCCCGGAGCAGGGGCACGGGGTCGACGAGCGCCACGCCGGGCACGGGGGCGCGCCGATCACCGCCGGCCGTCAGGGGGCGCGCGTTGACACCGCTTCTCATGACCATGCGACAACGACGCCGACCAGCCATGACGTGGTTTCCCTGAAAAACTTTCCGTATCTCTTGGTCACGTACGTGAACAACAGTCACAAGTGTGACTCAATGACTGCCGGTGACCTTCCGTGTTGCGCAACAGCCTCGTAAGACCTACGTCACACACCCATGTGGGACGCCGCGCACCGCCGCCCGTAGTTCCGCGCTGCCACCCTTGGGCCGAGCACTAGTGGAGGCCGCATGGACACCCTCGACTGGGTAGTCGTCGGTGGGTACTTCTTCGTGATGGTGGCGATCGGCTACTGGTCACGGGGGCGGGTCAAGAACATCGCCGACTTCTTCACCGCGGGCGGACGGATGCCGTGGTGGTTGTCCGGTATCTCGCACCACATGTCCGGCTACAGCGCCGTCATGTTCGTCGCGTTCGCCGCCGAGGCGTACCGGCTGGGCCTGACCGTCTACATCTGGTGGGCGCTGACGATCGGCCTCGGCGTCGGCATCGGCGCCTTCCTCTGGGCCGGCGCCTGGAACCGGCTGCGGTCCAAGCACGGCGTGAAGTCGCCGCTGGAGTACCTGGCCCGCCGCTACAACGTGCCGACCCAGCAGATCATGGCGTGGTCGGGCGCGGCGCTGAAGGTGGTGGACATCGCCGCCAAGTGGGTCGCGGTGGCGCTGCTGCTCCAGGGCTTCGCGAACGTGCCGGTGTGGATCGGCATCGCCCTCACCGGCGTCGTGACCATGGTCTACTCGGTCCTCGGCGGCCTGTGGGCCGACGCGCTCACCGACTTCGGCCAGTTCGTCATCCAGGGCCTGGCGGGCATCGTCATGTTCGTCGCGGTCGCCTCGCACTTCGGCGGCATCGACTTCATGTGGACGATGTGGGACCAGCTGCCCGAGTCGCACTCCGACCCGCTGTCCGGCCAGTACACGCTGATCTTCTTCATGGCGCTGTTCCTGATCAAGACGCTGGAGTACAACGGCGGCATGTGGAACCTGGCGCAGCGCTACATGGCCGCGCCGTCCGGCGCCGCCGCCAAGCGCTCCGCGCTGCTGTCCAGCGCGCTGTGGCTGATCTGGCCGCTGGTGCTGTTCTTCCCGATGTGGGCCGCGCCGCTGATCGTGCCGGGCATGGAGGGCAACGCCGAGCAGGCCTACGTCGAGATGGGCAAGGCCATGCTGCCCGCGGGCATGGTGGGCCTGGTGCTGGCGGGCTTCTTCTCCCACACCATGGCCATGGTGTCGTCGGACGCCAACGTGATCTCCGCGGTGATCACCCGGGACATGCTGCCGAGGCTGTGGAAGGGCGTGACGCGGCTGGGCGAGGACGCGCAGCTCCGGCTGGCGCGGATCACCACGTTCGCGTTCATCGGGCTGAGCATGACGATCGCGCTGACCGCCGACACCAAGGGGTTCGTGCTCAAGGTGGTGATCGCCCTGGTGGCGGCCACGATGGGCCCGATCGCGATCCCGCTGATGCTCGGCCTGCTGCCGTGGTTCCGCAGGGTCGGCCCGACCGCGGCGATCTCCTCGACGGTGGGCGGCCTGCTCACCTGGGCGGTGCTGTACGTGCTCCAGCAGAACAAGGTCGAGTTCGTCACCCAGGCGGTGATCGTGTCCTGGCCGCTGCTGGTGTCGCTGGTGCTGTACCTGGTGATCGGCCTGCTGATCCGGCCGGAGCCGTCGGCCGAGCGGTCGGCGCTGGTCGACTCGCTGCGCTCCGACGACGAGGACGAGCGGGTGCCGGCGCGCGCCTGACCCGTCGCGGGGAAGACCACCCCGCCGTGCGGGTGCGGTGTCGCGCCCGCACGGCGGGGTGGTGTCCGGGTGGTCGCCGCGGGACGGGCGAGGGGTGCTCGGGCTCACGCCGGCGGACGACGTCCGCGGGGGTAGTGTGTGTACTAATGGTTAGTGCACAAAGTTTCGACGACCCGCTGGACCTGGACCGCCAGGTCTGCTTCGCGCTGGCCGTGGCCTCCCGGAACGTGATCGCGCTCTACCGGCCGCTGCTGGACCCCATGGGGCTCACCCACCCCCAGTACCTGGTGATGCTCGCGCTGTGGGGCGAGGCGCCGCTGTCGGTGAAGGAGCTGAGCCGGAAGCTCGCCCTGGAGCCCGCGACCCTGTCGCCGCTGCTCAAGCGCCTGGAGGCGGTCGGCTACGTGACCCGCTCGCGGGACGCCGCCGACGAGCGGCAGCTCGCCGTGGCGCTGACCGACGCCGGGGCGGCGCTGCGCGAGCGGGCGTTGGAGATCCCTCCCGCGATCGTGGAACGGCTGGGCATGTCGCTGGAGGAGCTCCAGCACCTGCACGCGGTCCTGACGCGGGTCATCGCGGCCTCGGAGCGGAGTCGATGAAACCCTCGTTCGTGTTGCGCTTCTGGTACCTGCTGGGCGGCCGACTACCGCAGCGCTACCGCGAGTGGGTGTTCCACCAGGCGACCAGGCCGTCCTGGCTGGCGTGGTTCACCGCCCGCATGTTCCTCCAGGTGCTCCCCCTGACCGTGGTCATCGCGCTGGCGCTCGTGCTCGGCCTGGGCGCGCCGTGGCCGCTGGCGATCGCGTGCGGCTCCCTGGGCCTCGTCGTCGGCGTGTACTTCGGCGTGTCCTACGCGATCGAGAGCACCGACCACCGGATGACGAAGTACGGCTACCCGCGCGGCGCGGCGGCGGCGGTGCGCGGCGAGCGGAAGAAGCGGGACCAGGAGCGGTACGAGCGCGTGTGGCGCTCGCCCGGGGCCTGAACCTGATCTAGCGTCGGGGCCGTGGATGCGGTGGCGGCGGCGTTCGGCCTCGGTGGCGCGATCTCGTGGGAGCCGGTGACGGGCGGGCGCTCGCACCTGGTGTGGCGGTTGCGCACGGAGCGCGGCGAGTGGGCGGTGAAGCGGCTCAACCGGTCGCGCGAGGACTGGTGGCTGCGCGACTACCTGGCGGCGGCCGAGGTGCAGCTGGCGGCGTGGGAGCGCGGACTGCCCATGCCCCGGCCCGTGCACCCGCTGGAGCCCGCCGCGCCGCTGCTGGCCGACGTCGGCGAGCACAGCTACCTGGTGCACGAGTGGTGCGAGGGCGGGCCGCCGACCGGTGACGTCACCGAGTGGGCCGGCCGCACGCTGGCCGCCCTGCACACCCTGCCCGCCGGCGGGACCCCGGAGTGGGAGCCGCACCCGGTGGCGGAGTGGCTGACGTGGCTGGACGAGGCGCCGGGCCCGTTCACCGACGAGGTCCGCGCCTACCTGCCGGACATCGCCGAGGCCATCGACCTGAGCGGCGACACGACCGGCCTGACCCCGGTGGGCAGCCACCGGGACGTGAAGCCGGACAACGTGCTGGAGACCGCCGGCGGACCCCTGCTGCTCGACTGGGACGGCGCGGGCCCCGAGTGGGCGGAGTGGGAGCTGACCCGGGCGGCGGTGCACTTCAGCGGCCGCGGCGAGGACCGCGCGGCGTTCCTGCGGGTGGTCTCCGCGTACGAGGCGGTCACGGGCAGCCGGCCGCCGGCGACCCGGGCGTCCTTCGCGGGCCTGCTGAGGGGGTACCTGGGTGGCGCGGCGTGGATGGTGTGGCGGGCCCTGGGGCACCGCCCCGTGACGGAACCCGAACGCGCCGCCGCCGGCCCGCACGCGCTGGAGCTGCTGGCCGACCTGCGGGCGGCGCTGGGGCGCCTGGACGAGTGGGCGGGCCGGCTGCGCTAGTCGTGCGGCACCACCACGACCTGGTGCTCGTCCTCGTAGACGACCCGGCCGGGGTCGGTGGAGCGGACGGCCTCGCAGACCACGCCGTGCGCGGCGAGGACCTCCAGGTAGCCGTGGACGCGCTCGACCAGGTGCGCGGCGGCGTCGGCCTTGAACCAGGCCACCGCGCCGGGGTTGACCGCGGGGTCGAAAACGGTCGGGTCGACGTGCGAGGGCGTGGTGTAGGCGGCGTCGTACCAGGCGTTGTTGGTGCGCCGGAACAACTCCTGCTCCTCGGTGAGCACGCCGTCCCGGGCGAGCCGGTTGATCAACCAGAAGACGCCGGGGAAGAAGCCGTCCTCGTGGCGGTCGGCGCCCTGGAAGCGCACGTAGGTCGTCACCGCCCCGATCCTGCCGGCGCGACCCCCCGTGTGGCGGCCGGAGGTCGCGCCGAGCCCGACCGGACCGGGCGCACGCGCGGCCCGGAGCCGACCGCACGGGCGGGACCGTCCAGGGAGGACCGGTGCGACCCCGGTCCTCCCTGGACGGTCCCGCAGGGGGATCAGATCCTGCCCGCCGCCACGTCGGCGAGGGTCACGCGGGACGACTTGTAGTTCACCACCCAGTGCCTGGACGGTTCCGCCGCGCCCTCGGCCGGGATCATCTCGGAACGGATCGGCAGGCCGTTCTCGGCGTTGACGGTGAGCACGTACGTGTTGCGGCCCCCCTGCAGCGCGGGGGCCGCGGTGAGGGTCAGCGCGGCCTGGCCGTCGACGTCGGTCGTGCCGATGGTCACGTCCTGGAGGGTCGCGAGCAGCTTCAGCACCCCCGCGCGGACGTCCGCGTCGGAGGCGGCGATGTACAGCGCGTACGTGGTGTTGTCCCACAGCGTGCTGTTGATGCCGTCCTCCAGTTCCTTGCCCGTCGGGCGCGGCCTGGGGTCGGGCACCTTCTTGCCGATCTTGCGGAGGTCCTCGGCCGTCTCCGCCTGGGCCCGCTCCCACGCCTCCTCCGCCTCGGCGGGGCTCAGGCCGACCCCCCAGGGGTTCCTGCCCGACGCGGTGATCATCTCGATCCTGGCCTTCTCCACGTCGCCGTTCGCGGCGAGGCGGGCCGCCGCCGTCACCCTCGCGTCGTACGGCTGGATGTCTTCGCCGTGGCCCTGGGAGACCGCGGCCGCCAGGCTCGCCGTCGAGTCGCCGCGGAAGACCCGGGCGTCGTCGGTGTAGACGGTGTAGTACTGGGTCGGCGCGTCGTCCAACCCGTACTTCGTGTTGATGATCAGCGAAGCGTCCCCCGGCAGCGCGCCGGCCGCTGCCTTGACGTCGGAGGCCAGCTTCACCAGCGGTGACTCGACCACCACCCGCGGGGCCGCTTCGGCCGGGCCGTCCGGACCGGCCGGGGCGGTGCCGCCCGTCGTGCCCATCACCACGGCCGCCGCGACGGCCGCCGCGCCCACGGCGGCGACGCCGACCTTGGGCCAGGAGAACCAGCGCCTGGGCCGCACGACCGCGGTCGCGGGCGCCTCCATCGCCGCGTGCAGCGCCGTGCGAGCGCGGTCGTAGGCCTCGGGGCTCGGGGACGGCACGTCACGCAGCTTCTTCATCAGATCCATCTCATCCATTGGGGTGTCTTTCACGTCGTCGGGACCCGCAGCAGCGCGGCCACCTCGGGGACTTCACGCAACGCCTTGCGCGCCTGGTGCAGCAGGCGACGGGCCGTGCCCGCCGGGATGTCGAGCACCCGCCCGGCCTCCGCGACGGTCAGGTCCTCCCAGGCGACCAGACCCAGCACCTCCCGCTCTTCCGGTTTCAGCCGGGCCAGCGCGCTCCGCAGCAGCGCCTGCAGGTCCACGCGCGCGTCCACCGCCGGCCAGGGATCCCAGTCGCTCGCCAGGCGGGCCAGGTCCGACGCCGGCTGTTCGACCGGTTCGGACCGCCAGTGCCGCCGCAACCTGTTCAGCGCGACGCCGTATAACCAAGGCCTGGCCTCGGGGTACGAACTGTCATAGGTCGCACGGGACTCGTATGCCGCCACCCACACATCGCCGAGCACGTCCTCGGCGGCCTGCCGCCCCACCCTGCGCGCGAGGTAGTTCCCGATCGCGACCTCGTGGCGGCTGATCACCTCCACGAAGGCGCCGGTGTCTCCGCGCAGCGATCTGCCGATCAGTTCCGCGTCTGACGGCATGTTGCTCCTCGGGTTTCGCTCCGCCCTTGCACCCCGTCTTTGCCAACGCGTGCCGAAAGCGTTCAGGTTGCTCCGTCCCATGACGAACTTGCAGGTCAGAGCCTTGCGTGAGGTCAGGGCTCCGGCAACGGCGTGCCCATCCGAACCGGGCATCCCGTCCGCGGGGTGCGGCGCCGGGCGTCGGGAACGCGCGGGTGGCGGGCACGGTGAGACCCTGCACCCGGACACGACGAAGGCCCAGGCCGGCCGGTGAACCGGCTACTACCTGGGCCTTCGTCGTAGAAGAGCGGGTGACGGGAATCGAACCCGCCTCTACAGCTTGGGAACCCGATCTTGCAGCCCTGGTAGAGGTGCTGACCTGCACTCGGCTGCCGTCGGTGCTACCCCGTGCTGGCCATCATTGACCAGGACTTATTGCACGCGGATTGCACGGCCAGCATCGTCTGAAGGGCCATCGGGTAGAGCTGTGACATCTGTTGCCCTGCTACGTGCCTGTCTGGCGTGCTTACGAGGTGGCTGTTCCGTGGATGTGCCGCGAGCACTCCTTCTATGACGTTCATGCCGATCGGGCATGTGCTCAAGACTGCGTGCCTCCTCTCGGCATCGAGCGCGAAGCGCGGTCAACGCCGCATGGTGCAGGCTGTGGGTGTTGCCCTCCAGGTTCAACGGAAGCACTTCCCTGGTGAAGAGCATGTGCTCCAGCAGCCATGGTTTCCCCACCTCGACGAACGCCACACGGGCGTGTGCTCCCATCCACTCGCTAAGCTTCGCCTCGCCAGCCGGGGTGAAGGTGAATCGCTCGCGCTTCGTGCCCACTTGGCGAAGCGTGATGCCCAGTTGCTCAGCCAGATGGCAACCCAAGGACAGCCGGAGGGTTGAGCCGGCAGCATTGCCGGTGAAGTGGGCACGTACTCGTGTGCGCAGGCTCTGCCCGCTGGGTCGTCTACCGTTCGTCGGTGGTTGCTTGGGAGCGATACCGACGTAGAGCAACGTGCCTGCCTCGGTGACACGGCATCCAGTCGTGGGCACACCTGAGGGGACCTCGTCGAAGTACCAGGCATAGACACCGGCCTGCGCAGGGATTGGACAGCTCTTGCCCCTCACCCGCACCTCGTCACGCGAGTAGGCGTGATCAGGGCTCAACAGACGCTCCATAGGCACGGTGTAGGGGTCGGACGTCACCACAGCACTCCCAAGCTGAACGCTCCTGTCAACACGGCTCAACCTAGCGACCGGCACCGACAGGAGAAGGCCACAGGCAGCCACCGAGTCCGCACACCGAGGGAAGTTACCAGTCATGACACTGGCGGTCCTTGCTTGACAAGCCGATCCTTGAACCCGCGGGTTGTGAATCTTACCCACTCGTCTGACTGGTTCAAATCCTCATTTGCATGACAAAAGAAGTTCTACATCATGATCATGCGCAAGGCTGTTTCTTCAGCGCTCTTATGGAACTACTGTCCTCGATGAAGTGAAATTAGTCATCATCTATGTTATGAAACACTGAAGACGTTCAAAGAGGAATCTGATTCCCAATTCCGCACACGCCTGTAAACTTCCCAGCTCGGCAAAAACCTTTCGCTTGAAGACATTCTCAACATTCTGTCAATATCTTCCGCTCTTACCGCCTTTTTGAGTCGACGGGAAAGGCAGATTGCCAGAGCGTCTACGATATCGTGCCCATTGCAGTATTTTCGAAATCCGCAAGGCTTGCAGGCTGATTCACCGTGATGCCTACACTCAATCCTGCTAAGCGCCTTACACCTGCTTGCAATGTCTGATTTTTGGTCATTGTTCCAGCCGAGTCGGCTCGACATCTCATCAAGGATTACAGCTAGAGGGATTTGAGCGCCACTGCCGATCTTGCTCTCGACCGCACCAAGATCATAGAGACGTATCTTTCTCGAGTTCCGCCTTCCGGTGTCTTTAACTCTGACTCGGAAACCTGCCTCCCCGGCGACCTTGCGAAGCATTCCGAAAGATTGTGTGACTTCGGCTACCTCTTTTTGAATCTCCTCAAGGATCGAAGAAACAGAGGATGGAGTCGGTGCTGAATCGGCAAAATAGTCCGCAACTATCCGATTAAGTGATTGTAGTTCAAATAGCAGATCGGCCTCTAGGTCCCGATTTACGGTCAGAATAAGCCCGGATCTGCCCTTGAGGCGTTGTGGCGTGCTCCCATCGCAGTCAAGAATAAATAGCGTCTTGTCTAGAAGATCTTTGTCTAGAGACTCGAATGCAGTTATAAGTCGATCCTTTCCAGCGGCGGGTACTACAAAGCAAGTCGATGAAACGAATGGAAAAAGTGCCCGCTTGTCGGTTACGCCTTCAACTACTACTAGCGCAGAATCAGGCGGAAGAGCTCGTCGGCGCATGCGCAAGGCTTGAACGAAAGCAGCAGAATTGGGAAAATTAAGCATCCTGCTGCCCTTCGTCCAAAGATCGTTCGGTTTCAGGATGGGAAGCAAGGATCGTCGGCGAGTGGGTAGCCATCAAAAATTGCAGATTGCTAGGACCGCCCATCTTATTAAGGTTGTCGATCAGGGCATCCTGCCAAAGGACATGCAACGAAATTTCGGGCTCATCGATAATGACAAGCGTTCCAGGCTCCGCTTTAAACAGTATTTCGTAAGCAAGAACAAGCATTTGCTGCTCGCCAGAGCTGAGCTGAGCGGGCTGAATCACGGCTCCACTGGGAAGTCTAAAATGGAATCCTTCCCCTCGGTTGAACTCCATTTTTTTCGCAGAGAATCGAGAATCCAAGAACGACTTAAATGCTTGAAGCCTCCGCGAAATATCCTCCAATACTTGGAGCTTCCGCAGCGAAGAGCGCAGAAAGGTAGCAATCACCGGCCTGACTTCAGCATTTGCAAGACTATCGACCTCTAGGATAGGTTCGAAACTGCTATCCATGTCGAGCAAACCTACTTGCAGCAGTGCCGAGCGCCTATTGTCAACTTGCTCAATCAGCCGAGCAAGTTGACTGTCGGTAACTGCACGTTTTTCCCTCATGGCATGCAATACATCTCGAGGAAATCTGCGATCCTGCGTTTGAGATGCCCGCGCATAGTCCGAGTCGGCACGTTGCATCGCGCTACTAATGTGATTGCTCGCTGCTTCAACAGCGAGTCGAGAATTTTTTATATCATTCGATCCGGCATACTTTTTCCCCATCCTAGAGGGTTCAACAACCAAGCGCTGATCGGTAATGAAAAGCACGGGAAAGGATGTGCGGAGCTCGGCAAACCAATCGGGGAATTCAAATGCGCCGAGATCAAACTTCGATAGCGCCCTTAGGATTTCTCTGTACTGGTCGTAGGGCAGACCGGACTCTTCGTAGTAGTTCATCAAAATGTGCTCTACGTTACGGCCCGGTTTAGCCCCGGAAAATTTTCGGTCAAGCACATAATTGACGGCGCCCCATATGCGGTCTGGGGTATCCTTCAGTGAAGGCAGTGCAGGGAGTTCGTGAATATTGGCACCCGACTCGATGGTTACTTTTTTGGGGTGCTTAGTCAGAATGAATGGCGGCATGCGATTGAAGTTTAGGACAAGCTGATCAACAGGTGCTGTCAGGAGTGTCCGGAGATCTCCATTGGAGACAGCGTTGACGAGTCGGAGAATGGTGGATTTTCCAGTCCCGTTGGCACCCGTAAGAACTGTTGGATAAAACTCGTTGAGATCGATATCGTAAGTGCGGGAGCCAAAGAGTTTTCGAACCATAATCCGATTCAAAACTGCACTCTCGCCCATGCTTTTCTCTCATTTCAAATTTAACCGCTGTCGACAAGTATGAACTTTAGTACCCATCGTCCCGCGAGGCTTACGCGTTACACCGGGAAAGGTGAACCTTGTTCATCACATGGGCTTCGTGTCGTCCCGCCGACCTGACTCGTCCCAACCACGCGTGTCAAGGGGGCACCTACCGCCATGACCGGCGCGGCAAGCTGGAACCGCCCCCTTGACGCGTGTGGTTGCCCTCTGAGAGGTCGGCGGGGTGACACGTTGCCCGGTCCGCGCTGGTGGCCGAACCGGCGGTGTCCTCCCGGTCATCCTGCTGACCTGCCGCGCGGCGAGCGCTTCTTTAGTCTTTTGAACTCCCCTTCGGGGGCTGCTGGCCGTTCCTCGCCGACGTCGGGACCGGCGCCCACACCTTGCGCGGCGCGCCCGCGGGCCGCCAGGCCCGCTTGGGCGTGCCGCACCAACAGGGGCGTCGGTCCTTCGACGTCGGCCTAGCACCAATGGCCAGCGGCCCCCGAAGGGGGCCGCCTTGATGAAGAAAAGAAACTCTGAACACCGAGGTCAGGCCGTGTGTGCTGCGGGGTCGATGCGGTAGGTGTGGGTCATGGTGGCCGCGGTGGTGTTCGATGTTGGTGAGACGTTGCTGGATGACTCTCGGGAGTGGGGTGCGTGGGCCGACTGGATCGGCGTGTCTCGACGTCGTCGCGGCGAAGGCTGCCGGGCTGCGCACGGCGTTGATCCGGCGTGGCCCGTGGGGCTACCTGTGGGCTGACGATCCGCTGGTGCGGCGCGAAGCCGATTGGGTGATCGACTCCCTGCACGACCTGCCCGAGCTGCTGAACATGCGCTGATGCCTGGAGCGCGAGTCTGCGGTCATCGCGTTGACGTGCGTTTAGTGGCGGTGTCGATATCCCATCGGTCATTGGCGTGAAACCGATTCTCCACGCGGGTGAGCCTGAGTGGGCAAGCCCTGGGTGTATGCGGAGGTGAGGCCGATGGGGTTGTACATGCTCCTCCAGCCGGAGGAAGACACGGCGACGGTGGTGGTCGAACACGCGCACGGTCATCCGTCCTTGGTGGTCTCGTCCGGTGACGCGCAATTGACGGTGCAGGTCGCCGGTCGTGAGGACGGTGCGCGGTTGGCGATCGACTTCGCGCGCCGGCTCGCGGCGGAGGCGACGGCGTTCGCGGACCGGTGCCAGGCGTTGACGAAGCTGGCGCCGGTGGACTTCGAGTCGTTGGCGGCCATGGTCGGCACCACGCCGGACGAGGTGGCCGAGGCGGTGACCCGATGAGCGGTGTCGACTTCGAAGGGTTGCCGCCGGTGTGTGATGAGGCGCTGTTCCGGGCGGTGGGCGACTTCCTGGCCGAGCAGGGCGCGCCGCGGCTGTTCGCGGTCGTGCAGGAACACGGCGAACGCGTCAACGGCCGCGTCGTCGCCTACGGCATGGCGTTCGAGGACCGGGTCCTGATGGCCACCAACGGAGAGAAGCTCCTGTTCACCCTGGCCGGCATCGAAAGCGCCGTGCGCTTCTACCACCACGAGGACCACGGCCTGCGCGCCCGCGTGGTGTGGCTGAGCATGCTCGACCACACCCAGAAGGAAGGTGAACGGGCCCGCCCGCTCGAAGCGGTGCCGATCGCGGCCTAACGAGCCGAGAGAGCTGAACGGTCGGGATTCGCATGAGCTTCCGGCGAGGTCCGGCACGTGGTGGACGTCTTCCCCTCCGCTGCTGGACCGCCGGAAGCTCGTGCGATACCCCTATTCACCGGTCTGCGCGCAGCGACAACCGCTGTAGCTGCCTCGTCTGACGGGGCCGTCAGCCGTGCGGCGGATCAGCCTGGAGCCTTCAACCTGCCGTGCTAAGCCCGCTGGGCGGTTCCGGACATCGCCGGGAGCAGGGCGCCGGACAGGTCGAGGAACTCGCGCACCGCCGGTGAGGTCTGGTGCTCCTGCAAGCGGGCTCGCAGGTCCGCGACTGCTTCGGTTGACCGCGTGGACTTCACCGTGGCGGCGAGCTTGGTCGCTGCGACACCCGCAGTGGCTGCGGCCTCCAGGTCGTGATTGTCCAGCGCTGAACGGGACAGGGCAGCCTGGGCCATGGCACCCCGGCGTGCCCGGTTCTGGCGTTGTGCGTCGCTGATGGACAGGCCAGCGAAGTGGGCCGCCTCGTCGGGACGGTGCAGGTCGCGGAAGGTGTGGGCGTACTCGCCGTTGAGGTAGGCGGCGTCGATGAAGCGCGCCCACTCCGGCTCCTCCGCCTGGTCGACGTCCGCGAAGGCGGTCTCGGACTGGCCGACGCTGCGGGCCGCCGCCGCGCCATCGCCCATGGCCGCCTCCGCACGGGCTTGGAGCGCCCACAGGCGGGCCATGGCGGCATCGGAGTGGCCACGTGCGAGTCCGGTCCGGCCCGCCTTGGCCAACTGCGCGCCGTGGTTGGGGTGACCCGTAAAGGTGGCCTGGTCGGACAGGCCCGCCAGGATGTGGGCGCCCAACTCCGGGCTGCCGGCGGCCTGGGCCAGGCGCAGGGCCTGGATGAGGTAGCGCTGGGTCAGGGAGTGCTCGCCGTTGTCGAAGGCCATCCACCCCAGCAGGTAGAGCTGTTCGGCGGCTGCCTCGTACAGGGCGCGACCGGTCTCGCTCGTCGGGTCGTTGGACTTCAGCAGCGGCACGACGTGGGAGGTCAGGTAGGCCGAGAGCTGCTGACGGGCGTGTCCGCCACCGCGCATGACGTCCAGTTCCTGGAACACGCCGAACGTCCGGCGGATCGCCTCGACCTGCTCACTGCCGACCTTGCCCCGGACCGCGCCCGCCTCGTCCAGCGTGGCCAGCAGCCAGTCACGGCTGGGTGCGGCGGACGCGGCGACGCTGAACAGCGCGCTCGCCAGGAATGTCCTGCGCTCCATGTCGTGCCTCCCGAGTTCGGCAACGACCTCAACGGTAACCGCGAGGGACGCCGAGTAGGCAAGGCCGAGGTGGGAGGACGGTTCTTCCTGTGCGTCTTCGGGTTCCTCGTTCCGGGACTCGGGATCGGCTGCGGTGAACCAGCGCAGGTGGCGAGGCACGTGCAGCGCATCGCACCACCGTTCGAGGCGTTCCAGGTCCGTCACCGGTCGGCGGGAGCGCTCGATTTCGCTGATCCGCCCTTGGGAGAGGTATAGCCATGACGCGAGGGTGGCCTGGGTGACCGCAGGGGCCATTGCCCGGCGGTACTCCCGCAACACCTGGCCGATGTTGCGTGACAGCAACGCATCCCGCATCGCGGGCCGTTCCCAGAACTCGGCCGGCAGCACCGGCGCGTGAAGCAGGAAAGACCTCGCGCAGCGCCCACATTGCGTCTCACGATTGTCACTGGCCAGCCCGGTATCGCACGTACGACAGCGCCGCTTACCGTTGCCCACGCGCAACCACCCCCTATGCAAAACACCTGGCGTCGGAGTGTAGGGCCTTGCTTGCTGCTTGAACTGCGATTATCGGTTGTACCGATATCAAATTGGCCATTGGGATAACACCGGCCAGCAAGCCGCGATCGCACCGCTTAACCTTGGCGGGTGATCCGCCAAATCCGGAGTACGGTTCGCCGCCTGGGAAGAACGCCGTGTTCCACAGGAACGCCCTGCGCGCGGGCGAGGCGACGCAAGACTGGAAGGCCTTTCAGCCCGCCCGACCAGGTTTGCCGCGTCGACTGCCAAGGCGGTCGCTTCGTCCGGGCTCCCGTTCGTGAGCGCGCCAGCTGCGGCAACCCTCCCGAGGAACGCCCTGGCTCCCGATGGCGTTGCCTCGGGCGGGCTGATCGCACGCCGGTCGCACGGTGAGGCTCGGAGCCCGAACACGACGAAGGCCCAGGCTGGCCAGCGAACCGGCTCTCACCTGGGCCTTCGTCGTACCGAGCGGGTGACGGGAATCGAACCCGCCTCTACAGCTTGGGAAGCTGTCGTTCTACCAATGAACTACACCCGCCTGCCGTGCAGCCCCGATCATACACAGAACCGCCCACCGCTCGGCAACGCGCCGCCCCTCGCCGACCCGCGTGCCGCGCCCCCGCCGCCGGGCACCTAGGCTGGGGCCCGTGTTGTTGAGCGACCGCGATCTGCGCAAGGAAGTCGACTCCGGCCGCCTGGTCCTGGAGCCCTTCGACGACGTCATGGTGCAGCCCTCCAGCATCGACGTGCGCCTGGACCGCTTCTTCCGCGTGTTCAACAACACCCGCTACACCCACATCGACCCCGCGATCCAGCAGGACGACCTGACCACGCTCGTCGAGACCGTCGACGACGAGCCGTTCGTGCTGCACCCCGGGGAGTTCGTGCTCGGCTCCACGTTCGAGCTGGTCACCCTGCCCGACGACCTGGCGGGCCGCCTGGAGGGCAAGTCCTCCCTGGGCCGCCTCGGGCTGCTCACCCACTCCACGGCCGGCTTCATCGACCCCGGCTTCTCCGGCCACATCACGCTGGAGCTGTCGAACGTCGCCAACCTGCCGATCACCCTGCACCCGGGCATGAAGATCGGCCAGCTGTGCCTGTTCCGGCTCAGCAGCTCGGCCGAGTTCCCCTACGGCTCCCAGCAAGCGGGGTCCCGCTACCAGGGCCAGCGCGGTCCCACGCCGTCCCGCGCGTACCTCAACTTCCACCGCACGGACACCCGGCGCTGACACCGGGCGCCAGAGCCGCCGGGCGCTAGAGCCGCACGTCGCCGTACCGGGCCAGCACGCGCGCCCGCAGCTCCTGGTCGGTCCGCGGCACCGGCTCCAGGAACACCTCGTCCAGCTCGGCGTGCGCCTCCCGCAGCGCGGTGTCGATCCGCACGCACGCCCGTTCCAGCTCGGCCGCGCCCAGCGAGTCGTCGAAGTCGAGCCGCGCGCACAGCAGCACCCGGTCCGTGCCCACCGCCATGGTCAGCAGGTCCACCACCTGCTCCACCTCGGGCTCGTCGCGCAGCTCCGCCCACACCGCCCGCACCAGGTGGGGGTCGGCCTGCCGCCCGATCAGCAGCCCCCGGTTGGTCGACGCCAGCGTGAACGCGACGACCGCGAGCAGCACGCCGATCAGCAGCGACGCCACCCCGTCCCACAGCGACGACCCGGTCAGGTGGTGCAGCCCGAGCCCGCCGAACGCCAGCAGCAGCCCGACCAGCGCCGCCGAGTCCTCCAGCAGCACCGTCTTCACCGTCGGGTCGTCCGACACGCGCAGGAACTCCAGGAACGACCGCCCCTCCTCCCGCGCGCCCCGCCGCACCTGCCGCACGGCCTGCGTCCACGACACGGACTCCAGCGCGAACGCGATCGCCAGCACGACGTAGCCCACCACCGGGCTGGTCTGCTCCTCCGGCGCGCCGAACACGGTCCGGAACCCCTCGTAGAACGCGAACACCGCGCCCGACACGAAGATCGACACGGCGGCGAGCAGCGACCAGAAGTACCGCTCCTTGCCGTACCCGAACGGGTGCCTGCGGTCGGCGGGCCGGCCCGACCGGCGCAGCGCGGTCAGCAGCAGGGCCTCGGTGAAGGTGTCGGCGACCGAGTGCGCGGCCTCCGACATCATCGCGGCGGACCCGGTGATCACGCCCGCGATCGCCTTCATGATCGCGATGGCCAGGTTCACCGCGAGGGCGAGCAGCACGGTCAGCGTGCTCTCCCCGCCACCGCTCTTGTCGGACCGTTCAGGCATGCTGACGACGTTAAGCCGGTCGGCGGGGATCCGCGCGTCGCGCCGTGTGACGCAGGTCTCGAAACGATCAAGCCTCACGTGGCGACGACGAGGTGTCGAATTCGATCTTCTGGGGGAGTTCCGGGTGCGGAACGTGAGCAGGGCGGCCGCCGCGTGCGCGGCCTTCGCGGCGCTGGCCGCGAGTGCGGCGCCGGCGGCGGCGCAGGACGGCACCGTCGTCATCGAGGGCCTGGTGTGGTTCGACCGGAACGGCAACGGGACGCGGGAGGCGGGTGAGCCGCCGCTGGCCAACGGCCGCGCGATCCGCGTCTCCGACGTCGCCACCAAGCAGGACATCGGCGCGTTCGGCACGGACGCCGAGGGCCGCTACCGGGCCGTGGTGCCCGACGTGCCGGTCATGGTCTACAACCACAACGCCGACGTCTTCCAGCCGACCACGAAGCACCCGTCGCGGCCGGTCGTCGGCGGCGGCACGTTCGACTTCGGCCTGCGCGGCGCGGACGTGCCGGTGCTGTGCTGGGTCGAGGACGACAACCCCACCGACTCCTCCGGGACCACGCCGCCCGGCGGCTGCCCGGTGCGCCTCACCGGCGGCCCCTTCGGCGTCGACCTGCAGATCGGGCAGCCCACGGCGAACGGCACCTACTTCTTCAACGACCTGCCGGCGGGCAAGTACGCGGTCACCGCGGGCACCCTGTTCGAGCACGGCCTGGCGCTGACGCGGCCGGACCACGAGAACGACGTCGACTGGGCGACCTACCGCAGGGAGATCGAGATCGACCACTCCCTGTCCGGCCCGTGGGTGGAGGTCACCTACGACGAGGCCCGCGGCGACATGGCCTACGCGCTGCGCCTGGAGCCGAACCGGGACCGCTTCGAGGTCGGCGACGAGTTCGAGGCCGTCGTCTCGGTCACCAACCGGGGCACCGCGCCCGAGCGGGCCGCGTTCGCGCTCGGCGAGCCGTTCGACCAGCAGGCGGAGAAGCTGTCGGTCGGCGACAACGTCACCGCCGAGGCCGGCGAGTACACCCTCAAGGACCGCCTGCTGCCCGGCGAGACCGCCGAGGTGCGCTTCAAGCTGCGCGTCAAGGCCCCGTTCTCGGTGGTCGACGTCGTCGGCGCGCACGTCAACGAGCTGCCGGACGCCGACCCCTCGAACAACGCGGCGCGCGTCCCGGTGACGATCGGCGGCGGCACGTCTGCCACCCCGACCACGTCGACCGGCGCGTCGACCACCACGACCGCGCCCACCACCGGGTCGTCCACGGTCCCCGTAGCGGGTGACGGCGGGGACCTGGCGGAGACGGGCGCGGCGCCGTTCCCGCTGTTCGCGCTCGGCGGCCTGCTGCTCGGCGGCGGCGCGTTGGCCCTGGTGGCGGCGCGCAGGCGTCGTCGCGCCTGACCCGTTCGGCGGATCGCCACCGCTAGCCTGCTGCGGCATGGGCATTCTCGTGCACGTGCTGCTGACGGCGGTGGCGGTCTGGGTCGCCACGCTCATCCCGGGCATCGACCTGGACCAGGGCGCCTCGGCGCCCGCGAAGATCGGCACGCTGATCGGCGTCGCGCTGTTGTTCGGCCTGGTCAACGCGGTGGTCAAGCCGGTGGTGAAGTTCTTCGGCTGCCTGTTCTACCTGGTCACGCTCGGCCTGATCGGCCTGGTGGTGAACGCCCTGCTGTTCTGGCTCACCGGCTGGCTGGCCGGCGAGCTGGGCCTGCCGTTCGAGGTGAGCGGCTTCTGGTCCGCGTTCTTCGGCGCGATCATCGTGGCGCTGGCGAGCTGGGTGCTGAACCTGGTCTACGACCGCGCCACCGACCAACGCTAATCACCAGGTTCGAGCAGGTCCGCCGGGTCGAAGCTCATGCGGAACGGGAGTTCGGCCTCGAACTTCCGTCCCGCACGACCCGGCTCCACGGCATGGACGTACCGATCGCCGTGCAACTGGAGCAGGTTGACCAGCATGTCATCGCCGTCGATCTCCACCTGCATGAAGTAGGGAACACCGGCTCGAGCGCACCGCGCTGGCTTCTCGGCGTAGTCCCTGTCGCGACTCGACGGCGACACCAGCTCGACGGGCAGCACCAGAAGTTCGACGGGGACGAAGTTTAGCCCTTTCACCGGCGGGCGCAGGACGAGCAGATCCGGTTCGATCCAGTTCCTGAAGTCGAACTCCAAGTTCACAGGTAGGTACGTGAGGTAGCCGGCCTCCCTGGCCGGATCGAAGAAATGACGGTAGAGCACGCCGGTGGCCCAGACGTTCCGGGTGTTCTCACGTGGGCTCATGATGAGGTGGCCGTCCACACACTCGTACTTGGTGGGTGGAGCGCCGGGTATGGGCAGGTACTGCTTCGCCAACTCGGTCGTCCATACCCCTTCGAACTCGACCAGTGGGTCGAAACCAGGGCGCGTCTGCTCGGCATCCACAGCTCTCACCTCCTCGGAGGCAGAGTACTGGGCGTCGTGCCTGGTCAGCGCTGTTGGAGGACGCTGCGGTAGATTAACCCCCAATCGAGCTACGTGCTTGTGAGCGCGTAAGACGTGGGATGTACACTATCGGTGGGCTGGCGCCCGTGCAAAACATAGAGCTAAGGACACGTATGCAAGGGCTCGTAGAGCACGACACGCTGGATGCCGCCTTTCGAGCGGCCTCGGAAGCGGCCATCTCCGGCTTCGGGCGGGTGTTCCCCTGTATGGTCTTCACCCAGGGGCGGCGGACGATGCTGTCCACCAGCTTCCCGATGAGGTTCGTGGCTAGTCCGGCCGTGGTGTCCACTCCCGCTACCAAGGAGACCAGTGCCCAGGAAGCCATGAACAGGCCGTTGATGGCCGACCATGTCAAGGCGATCAACCAGTACCTGTTGGACAACCACGATCAGTACATCCTGCCGCCGGTAACGCTCAGCATCCGAGAGGTGCCCGCGATTCACGTCTCCAAGGACGCGTTCAAAATGCGCCTCGGTTACATGGTCGTGGACGATTCGAGCAGGTTCTACGTCACCGATGGCCAGCACCGGATCAACGCGATCCGAGGTCTGGGATCGGGGAGGTCGGCAGTGTCGAGCATCCTCGACAGCGATCTGGGGTTCGAGAACGACGGCTTGGCCGTGCTGATCGTCGTCGAGCCGGACATCCAGAACATCCACCAGGACTTCGCGGACGCGGCCCAGACCAAACAGATCCCGCCGAGCCTCTTGGCGGCCTACAACACGCGCGCACCCATCAACCGCGTGCTCACTGGGATCGTCAGGGGATCGAAGTTCTTCAACGGCAGGATCGACGACACGTCCAAGACCCTGCCCAAGATGTCGCAGTCGATCTTCCTGCTCAACCAGGTCCGCGGGATGGTCAAGGAACTGCTGGTGCGCGACTACGCGATGGCAGAGGAGTCACTGGCCCGCAGCATCACCAACACGCTCGACAGTCGCGAGAAGCAGGACGTGTTTATCGCCCAGGCGTTGCAGTTGCTCGACGTGCTCACCGAGCACATGCACCCGTGGGTCGAGATCGCCGAATTGGACCTCAACGGCAGCGGCGTGGCCAACAAGATCCCTGAGTTCCGCCGGGACTACATCAACATGACGGCCACCGGCCTGGTGCTCATCGGACGTGCCGCTTATGAGATCAACAAGTTCAAGGACGAGGCGGTCCGCCTGGCCAAGTACGAGGAGTTGGCGACAAAGGTCGATTGGCGGCGTGACGCCCCGATCTGGCAGGGCAACATCATCATCTCGAACCCCGAGAACACCGATGAGCCGGGGAAGATCGTGACCCTCCGCCGAGCGGTGAACATGGCCGGAGACAGGGTGCTGGACGTGATTGGCCTCAAGAGGGACTGAACGGGCGGCGGGGTACGCCCTTCCGCGTGGGATGGGCTTCCGCCGGGCGCTCAGTTCGACAACGAGGGCGCCTTGTCC
>NZ_JBHWIE010000064.1:0-31577 GCF_042732085.1 Actinosynnema sp. NPDC059797 | reverse complement strand
GCGTCGGGCACGCGGCGCCGGACGCCGTCGCCGCCGACGCCGTCATCCGGCGCGCCCGCGCGGTCAGCGCCCGGTGCCACCCGGAGGACGACGGCGCCGTGCACGCCCTGGCCGCCGCGCTGGGCGAACCCGAGGCGACCCGGGGCAGCACGTCCTCGCGTGGGCCACCGACGTCCGCCTGGACGTCGCGCCGGAGGACCGCGACCGCCTGCGCCGGGAGGCGGAGGTGCGCAAGCGGCAACACCTGTGGGAGCAGGAGGTCGCCGCCGAGCGCGCCGTCCGCGCCTACCTCGGGGACGAGGTGCTGACCAGCACCGGCAGCGCGGTGGTGTGGTGGTTGGCGCGCAACACCGCCGAGGTCAGGGAGACCGCGGACCTGATCGGCACCCTCGCCCGGCTGTCGGCGGCGGCGGGCGACCGCGAGGTGGACGAGGTGTTCCGGCACCTCCTGCCGGAGCACCTGCGCCGGCCGGTCGAGGCGGAGCGGTTCCGCGAGCACCCCGACGCGCCCGACGGGGCCGTCCTCGACGGCAAGCCGTTCGCCGCGGTCCGGTTCGACGTCAACGGGTCGGGTGCCAACGGGTCGGGCGCCAACGGGTCGGGTGCCAACGGGTTCGGCGTCAACGGGGGAGCGGTGCCGCACGACGACCTGCTGCCCGCGCCGGACGACCGGGCCCTGTTCGGCAGCCAACTGGCCGACCTGCTGGAGCGGCACGAGGAGCCCGAGCGCGCGCACCAGGCCCGCGACCGCTACGGCGTGCCGGACCTGAGCGCCGAGGAACCATGGCTCTTCCCGCCCGCGGACGATCCGGACGACGGGAGGCCCGACGACGGGCGACCGGACGGCGGTCAACCGCGCGACGAGCGCTGAGCGGTCCGGCGCGCCCTCGGGCTGGTGAACACCGGGGGCGCGCCGGACCACTCGCCCAGCGCCAGCAGGGTGCGGTAGCGCATCGCGCCCACCACCTCCCGGAACCGGGGCCCCCGCGACACCGGGAACACCTCGGCGGCCTCGGCGAGCCGGCCCAGGTTCGCCAGCACCGCGCCCCGGTGCGCGGCCAGCTCCTCCTCGTCGACCCACCACGCCCACGGCGGGGCCGACGGGTCGTCCGCCAACGCCACCTCCGACTCGGCCAGCGCCTCCAGCGCCGCGCGGGGGAGCCCCATCCGCGAGTACGCCCGCGCCCGCCGCAACGCGAACACGCCCCGCACGCGCGGCGACCGGGTCAGCGACGCGCCCAGCTCCGCGCAGCGCAACGCCTCCGCGAGGCGACCCACGTGGGCCCGCTGCATCGACCCGTTCAGCAGCACCAGCACCTCCAGGTCGCGGTCGCCCGCCGCCCGCGCCAGGTCCAGCGCCAACCGGTTGAGCGCGTGCGCCTCGGGTTGCCGCTCCTCCTCGAACGCGATCCACGCCGCCACCTCGGCCAGCTCCGCCAGCGCGCCCGGCGAGCCGCGCGGCGCCCGGCGCACCGCCGCCAGCGCCAGGTCGGTCAGGTCGCGGCTCGCCGGGTCGCCGTCGAGCCCGATCAGCAGACCGGTGACCGCCCGGATGCCCGCGGGCACCTCAGGACGCCCGCGACCGGCGCGGTGGCACGGCGTTCGGGGGCAGGCGGCTTGGTGGCAGGGGGCTTGGCGGCACAGGGGCCGGCGGGAGGCTCGGCGGCGCGAGCCCCGCGACAGCGGCCCCGACCTGGGCCTCCCCCACCGGTCCGAGCACCGCCCGCACGACCCCGCCCCCTCCCGCCACCACCTGTTCGATGGTGTCACGCCCCACCGGGGCGGGGCCGCCCGTAAGCGCTCACCTGCGCTCTGCTACCGTGCCGGCACGGGTTTTCCCGCTCCACGGGAGGTCAGCCGGGATTCGCGCTCGGGGCGTGCCCCGCCGCCGACCACGTGGAGAGCCGGCCTCGGTCGCACGGATTCGGGACCGTGCGCGCCGAGGCCGGCCCAGAACCCCTCACGCGTAGCGGTGGAGGTCGAACTCCTGCCCCGTCACCGATCGGCCCAGGTCGCTGCCCAGCCGCGTGAGCAGGTCCACCAGCTCCAGCCCCGCCAGCCAGTCGCGCGGCAGCGCCGCGGTGCCGTGCAGCGCGCCGAGGATGTTGCCGGTCAGCGCGGCCGTGGCGTCGCTGCCGCCGGAGTGGTTCGCCGCCGCCCGCAGCGCGTCCACGAACTGCGACCGCTTCGGGTACACCAGCACCACGTGCACGGCGATCGCCAGCGCCTCCGGCCCGGTCCAGCCGCTGCCCAGCCGGTCCACGCGCACCGACTCGAAGCCCAGCGCCCGGTGCTCCTCGGCGAACACCACGGCCCGGTTGAGCGTGTTCGCCGTGTACGGGTCGCTGCGCAGCACCCGCCCGATGACCTGGTCCACGGCCTCCCGGATCGGCCGACCGCGCACCGCGAGCAGGTGGATGAGCAGCGCGAACGCGCCGCCGGACACCCAGCCGCCGGTGCCGCCGTGGGTCAGCGCGGCGAACCGGCAGCCCAGGTCGTAGGCGATCTCCGCGCTCGGCGCGAACCCGGCGGGCGCGGTGCGCGTCACGCCGTTGCAGCCGGACGACTCGTTGTGCGGCTCCTCAGGTGAGGGCGGGCTGTCCGCGGCCAGCGCGCGCAGGCACGTCAGGCCGGGCGACCGGCTGGAGTACAGCCGCTCGTCCGAGACCAGCCCGGTCGCGCCCGCCTCCGGCGCGGCCACCTGCTGGGTCACCAGCCACCGCCGGTAGCTCTGCCAGACCACGTCGACCGGGTCCCACTCGCCGGTGGTCTGCCCGCGCACCCACGCCCGCAGGTAGCCGTCCGCGGTGAACAGCGTCAGCTGCGTGTCGTCGGTCACCAGGGCCGGTCTCGGCGGTTCGAGCACGCCCTCAGGCCCGTGGTCGCGCTGGATGTCCGCCCACCCGAGGTACTGGACCGGCGCGCCCAGGGCGTCGCCCAGCGCACCGCCCAGCAGGCAGGCCGCACCACGGTCGACCACGTTCACCGGCTCGCGCGGCACTCGCCCTCCTGGTTCGCCCGATCCCGACGGGACGGCCGGGGCCAAAACCCTAGCCGCCGCGACGGGGTGCGGTCAGATCGGCGCGGCTAGTTGAGCAAACAACAACTACCGGTAGGTATCCACGGGGTCACCCGGCGCACCTGAACCAGTGACCGCGTCGCGACGCCGACGGGCGCGGCACCACCGCGGGCGCCCGCGCCGGGGGACGGGGGCGGACCGGGGCCGCGTGAGCCAGGACGTGCAAGCCAGGGACCGTGCAAGCCAGGGACCGTGCGAGCCAGGACGGGAAGCACGAGGCGGGGGAGGGGCATGACCGACCGGAGCGGGAGCGGGCTGGAGTTCGGCGTCCTGGGACCGTTGCAGGTGATCGCGGACGGCCGGCCCCTCGTGATCGGTCGCAAGGGGATGCGCGGCCTGCTCGCCATGCTGGTCCTGGAGGCCAACCGGGTGGTGCCGATCGACGAGATCGTGGACTGCCTGTGGGCCGACGACCCGCCCGCCACGGCCCGCACCATCGTGCACGGCTACGTGTCGCGGCTGCGCCGGATGCTGGAGCAGGCCGACCCGGCCGGCTCGGCGCGGATACTGACCACCCCGCCCGGCTACCAGCTCGCGGTCGACCCGTGGCGGCTGGACTTCCACCGGGCCCGGCAGCTCGTGTCGTCCGCCAGGGGCAAGCCCGCGGCCACCCGGGCGCAACTGCTGCGCGAGTCGCTGGGGCTGTGGCGCGGGCAGGTGCTGGCCGACGTGCCCGGCAACCCGGTGACCACGGACCTGGAGGAGCTGCGGCTGGCCGCGCTGGAGGAGCGGATCGAGGCGGAGCTGGAGCTGGGCAGGCACCTGGAGCTGGTCGGCGAGGTGCGGCAGCTGGTGACCGAGCACCCGTTCCGGGAGCGCCTGGTGGGGCAGATGATGCGGGCGCTGTACCGGTCGGGGCAGCGGGCCGACGCCCTGGAGGCCTACCAGCGGTTCCACCGCCGCGTGGTCGACGAGCTGGGCATCGACCCCGGTCCCGGCCTGCGGCTGCTGCACGAGCAGGTGCTGCGCGACGACCCCGCGCTCAGCTCGGCGGGACCGGCGGAGGCGGCCACGGTGCCGCCCCGGCCCGGGGTGGTGGTGCCCTCGCAGCTGCCCGCCGCGGCCGGCGGGTTCACCGGCCGCGAGGAGGAGCTGGGCTGGCTGGACCGGTTGTGCGACGTGCGCGACCGGACGGCGACCACGATCGTCGTGGTCAACGGCGCGCCGGGCATCGGCAAGAGCGAGCTGGCCGTGACCTGGGGTCGTCGGCGGGCCGAGCAGTTCCCAGACGGGCTGCTGTTCGCCCCGCTGCACGGTTTCGCGCCCGACCGGGACCCGGTGGACCCCGCCGAGGTGCTGGCCCGCTTCCTGGTGGCGTTGGGCGTGCCGGCCGACAGCCTGCCGCGCGACCTGGACGACCGGGTCGGCCTGTACCGGTCGGTGCTGGCCAGGCGGCGGGTGCTGGTGGTGCTGGACGACGCCTACGACCCCGGGCACGTGCGGCTGCTGCTGCCGCCCGGGGCGGGGTCGGTGGTGCTGGTGACCAGCCGCAAGCGCCTGGAGTCGCTGGTGGTCAGCAACGGGGCCCGGATGCTGACGCTGGACACGCTGACCGACGAGGAGTCGGTGCGGCTGGTGGACGAGGTGGTCGGCAAGCCGTTGTCCGAGCAGGAGCCCGCGGCCGTGCGGATGCTGGCCGAGCTGTGCGGGAACCTGCCGCTGGCGTTGCGCATCGCCGCCGCGAAGCTGGTGATAAGTCCGGAGTGGACGGTCGAGGCGCTGGTGGCGCAGCTGTCCGACGACGACGCCCGGTTGCGCACGCTGGACCTGCCCGACACGGGGGTGGGGGTGGGGCGGGCGCTGGCGGTGTCCTACCGCAACCTGCCGCCCGAGCTGGCGGAGACGTTCCGCGCCGCCGGCGTGGTGCCGGGCCGCTGGGTGAGCCCGCACGCCGTGGCCGCCGTGTGCGACGTGGACCTCGGCACGGCCGCCGGGCGGCTGGCGGACCTCGCCGACGCGCACCTGGTGGTCGAGCAGTGGCGCGGCGGGTTCGTGCTGCACGACCTCGTGCGGCTCTACGCGCGGGAGGTCGTGGACGACGCCGCCTCCGACCGCGCCTTGCGCCACCTGACCGAGCACTACCTCGTCGCGTGCGACCACGCGCGGCGCCTCATCCGGCCGGTGGCCGACGGACTGGACTTCACCGGCGACTCCGCCGCGCCCCGGCCGGCCACCGCGCAGCAGGCGCTGTCCTGGTTCGACAAGGAGTGGCCCAACATCATCGCCCTGGTGCACGCCGCCGGCGAAGCGGGGCTGCACCGGCAGACCTGGCAGCTGGTGCGGCTCGTGCACACCTACTGCCTCACCAGGCTGGTCCGCCGCGAGTGGCAGGCCGTCGCCGAGTTCGGCCTGGCCTCCGCCCGGGTGGTCGGCGACCGGCGCGGCGAGGTGCTGGTGCTGCACGCCATGCAGGACATCGACAACCGCACCGGCTCGCTGCGCGGCACCCTGGAGCGCGCCGAGCTGGCCCACCGGATCGCGGTCGAGCTGGGCGAGTCCCGGTACCTGGCGATGACGCTGGACAAGCTCGCGCTGACCCTGGTCGCCGAGGGCCGCCCGGTGGAGGCCCTGGACCGCCACCGCGAGGCCGTCGAACTCGCCCGGTACGACGTGGACCCGACCGCCGAGGCCACCGTGCTCAACAACCTGGCCCAGACCGAGCAGCTGCTCGGGCAGCGCGAGACCGCCGCGCAGCACCAGTACCGGGCGATGGAGATCTACCACCGCGTCGGCGACGAGCGCGCCTACGCGGTGGCCGTGAACAACCTCGCCGAGCTGTACGCCGAACTGGGCCTGCTGCCCGAGGCCGAGGAGCACGCCCGCCAGGGCGTCGAACTGGCCCGCGGCGGATCGATGCAGTTCGAGGAGGCGTTCGGCCGCCAGGTGCTCGGCCAGGTGCTGGCGGAACGGGGCGAACGGGTGGCCGCGCAGGCCGAGCTGGCGGAGTCGTTGCGGCTCTTCGAACGCCTCGGCTCACCCCGGGCGATGTTGGTCCGAACGGCCCTTGAAGCGTTGACCTCCGGGATTTAGCCGACGTTTAGCTCCGCGGCGGGAAGTCGTGGGAAGTTTGATGGGCGCTGATCAAGCCTTCACGGCGGTCGGCGCCGGGTGGCTCTTGGAGGGGGACCAGGGGGGAAGCCACCCAACCCGTCCGGCCGGCGTTCGGGGGAGAGCGCCGGCCGGGCGGCCCACCCGCCGCTCAGTCCGAGCAGACCGGCAGCAGCTCCGGCCTCTTGGGCGCCAGGCCGTCACCCATCGACTCGCCCCGCAGCTGGCGGCCGATCCACGGCACCACGTGCTCCCGCGCCCACTTCAGGTCGTGCCGGCGCTGGGTCATCCAGTCCTCGCCCACGAGCGGCGGCCACGGGGTGCTCCAGTCCTCGGCGGTCCGGCACCCGAGCACCTCGGCCGCGCGCAGCGCCACCCGCCGGTGCCCCTCGGGCGACAGGTGCAGCCGGTCCTCCGACCAGGCGCGCCGGTCGTGCAGCACGGTCATCGACCACAGGTCCACCACCTTGCAGTGGTAGCGCTCGGCCACCGACCACAGGTGGTTGTTGTAGATGGCGACCTTGCCGCGCAACGACCGCAGCAGCGGCGTGTGCCTGGGGTCGAAGCCGGTGAAGATCAGCACCTCGCAGCCCGCCGCGCGCAGGTCGGCCACCGCGATCTCGTACACCTCGGCCACGGCGTCCGGGTCGCTGCCGGGCACCAGGATGTCGTTGCCGCCGCCGCAGAAGGTGACCAGGCGGGGTTTGAGCGACACGGCCAGCGGGATCTGCTCGTCGACGATCTCCTGGAGCATCTTGCCCCGGATCGCCAGGTTGGCGTACCGGAAGCCCTCCTGGTTCGCGGAGAGCATGGCGGCGAGCCGGTCCGCCCAGCCGACGAAACCGCCGTCCGGCGCCGGGTCGTCGAGACCCTCGGTGAAGCTGTCCCCCAGTGCGATGAAGCTGTCCAGACCCGGCATGGCTCCCTCCTCGTGCGCAGCACCCCCGTGACCGCGCAGGACAGCATGCAACGCGATGCCGGACCTACGCCAGCGTCGGTTCGCGACGCTGTTACGAAGGCGTCACCCTGCGGTGCGAACCGCTGTCGGCATGGGGTGTTTCACCACGTTCGGGACCAGGTGGTGTGGCATAGATCGCCCTCGTGGCCGCCCGCGGGGGGAGGGGCCGGCGCGAGGAGGGGGCGGCGCGGGAAGGGGGCGGCGCTGGAAGGGCCGGCGCGGGGGAGGGCCGCCGCCGTGGAAACTCCCCCGCGCCGACGTCATCAGCCGCCCGCGACCAGCGCCGCGGGCTCCCGGTAGGCGGCGCGCAGCCGCGGCTCGGCCGCCGGGTCCGCGCCCAGCGCGTCCAGCCCGAGCAGCGCGGCGCCGACCACCGGCGGCACGTCCACCACCCGCACCCGGTCGGCGGGCACGGGCAGCCGCGCCCGCACGGCGTCGACCACCGCGTCGCCCGCGCCGGTCAGCACGCCGCCGCCGAGCACCACGTCCACCGGCTCGGCCAGCAGCCCCAGCCGCGCCAGCGACACCCGCGCCAGCAGCGCGACCTCCTCCACCAGCCGGTCCACCACCGCCCGCGCCACCGCGTCACCGGCCGCCGCCACCTCGAACAGCAGCGGGCACAGCTCGTTCGGGTCGAACTCGACCTCGCCGAAGTGCAGCCGCTCCACCGCCTCCGCCAGGGTGGCCGTGCCGAAGTGCGCGACCACCGCGTCCAGCAGCGCGGTCGGCTCGCCGCGGCCGTCGTCGGCGCGCGCGGCCAGCCACAGCGCCTCGGACCCGAGGTGCGAGCCGCCGCCCCAGTCGCCGGAGATCCGGCCGAGCGCCGGGAACCGGTGCACCCGCCCGTCCGGGGCGACCGCCACGCAGTTGATGCCCGCGCCGCACACCACCGCCACCCCGATGCCGTCGGAGGTGCCCGCCCGCAGCAGCGCGAACGTGTCGTTGCCCACCACGGTCGTCGCCGACCAGCCGCGCGCCTCGATCGCCGCGCGCAGGTCCTCCTCCTCGCGGGGCAGGTCGGCGCCCGCGAGGTAGGCGGCCGTGTGGGCGGCGATCGGCTCGTCCGCCGGCAGCCCGGCGCGCCGGGCCACCTCGCGCGCCAGGCCCTCGAACACCTCCAGGCTCCGGTCGAGGCCGATGTTCTGCGGCGACGCGCCCGGTCCGCGGACCTGGGCGAGCACCCGCCCGTCCAGGTCGACCAGCGCCATCGCCGTCTTGCTGTTCCCGCCGTCCACGGCGAGCACCCGCTCCGTCACGCGCGTCCCCTCGCCCACGGCAGGAAGTCGGCGTTGCGCGCCACCAGCTCGTCGGCGAGCCGGTCGGCCACCGCGTGCTGCCCGACCAGCGGGTGCGCCAGCAGCGCGTCCGCCACCCGGTCCCGGCCGCCGCGCAGCGCCGCGTCCAGGGCCAGGTGCTCGTACGCGGTGACGTGCGCGATCAGGCCGGAGGCGGTCGGCGGCACCGGCGGCACGGGCAGCGGCTTCGCGCCGCCCCCGTCGACCACGGCGGGCACCTCGACCACCGCGTCCTCGGGCAGGAACGGCAGGGTGCCGCCGTTGCGGACGTTGACCACGTGCTGCGACGCGCCCTGCCCGCCGGTCAGCGCGTGCACCAGCTCCACCGCGGCCTCCGAGTAGTACGCGCCGCCCCGCTGGTCCAGCTGCGCGGGCTTGGTGACCACGTCGACGTCGCGGTACAGCGCCAGCAGCTCCTCCTCCACGCCCGCCACGACCTCGGCCCGCGGCGGCTCGGTCCGCTGCCGCCGCACCACCTCGTCGTGGTCGTAGAAGTACTTGAGGTAGTACGACGGCACCATGCGCAGCCGCCGCATCAGCTCCGCGGGCAGCCCGATGTGCCCGGACAGCGCCTCGGCGTGCCGGTCGAGCAGCTCCGGCAGCCGGTCCCGGCCGTGCACGAACACCCCGGTCTCCCAGGTCAGGTGGTTGAGCCCCACGTGCTCCAGGCGCACCGCGTCCGGCTCGACGCCCAGCAGCGCGGAGGTCCACCGCTGGAACGTGATCGCCACGTTGCACAGGCCGACGGCCCGGTGCCCGGCCTGGAGCAGCGCCCGCGTCACGATCCCGACGGGGTTGGTGAAGTTGACGATCCAGGCGTCCTCGCCGGCCACCGCCCGCACCCGCTCGGCGATGTCGAGCACCACCGGCACGGTCCGCAGCGCCTTGGCCAGCCCGCCCGCGCCGGTCGTCTCCTGGCCCACGCAGCCGCACGCCAGCGGGAACGTCTCGTCCGACGCGCGCGCCGCCTGGCCGCCGACGCGCAGCTGGAGCAGCACGGCCGACGCGCCGTCCAGGCCCGCGTCCAGGTCGGTGGTCGTGGTGACGCGGGCGTCGTGGCCCGCGTGCCGCAGCAGCCGCTGGGCGAACGCGCCGACCACGGCCAGGCGCTCGGCGTTCGGGTCGACCAGCGCGATCTCGTCGACCGCGAGGCTGGTCCGCCTGCCCGCGATCCCGTCGACCAGCTCGGGCGTGTAGGTGGACCCGCCCCCGACAACGGTCAGCTTCATCCTTTGACTCCGGTGAAGGTGATGCCCCGCACGAACGAGCGCTGCGCGAACGCGAACAGCACGATCGCCGGGAGCATGATCAGCAGGGTGACGGCCATCGACAGGTTCCACTCCACCTGGTGCATCCCCTTGAACGACGACAGCGCCAGCGACAGCGTCCACTGCTCGGGCACCTCGCTGGTGTAGAGCAGGGGGCCGAAGTAGTCGTTCCAGGTGTAGAGGAAGCAGAACAGCGCGGTCGCCGCGATGCCGGGGCGCGCCATCGGCGCCACGACCCGCAGCAGGGTCTGGACCTCGGAGCACCCGTCGACGCGGGCGGCGTCCACGTAGGACTGCGGGATGGTCAGCATGAACTGCCGCAGCAGGAAGATGGAGAACGCGTCGAACAGGAAGTACGGCACGACCAGCGGCCACAGCGACCCGGTCAGGCCCAGGCTCGACCACGCGTCGTACAGCGGGACGGCGGTGACCTGCGGCGGCAGCATCATCGCGGCCACGACCAGGAGGAACACGGCCTCCCGGCCGCGCCACCGCAGCTTGGCCAGGGCGTAGGCCGCCGGGATCGACGACAGCAGCATCCCCGCGGTGGCGAGCAGCGAGTACAGCAGGCTGTTGCCCAGGTACGACAGCAGCGGCGCGGTCTCGAAGACCTCCGCGAAGTTGCCCCAGTGCCACTCGCGCGGCCACAGGTCCTCGCTGAACGCCTGCTCGTCCGACATGACCGCGGTGAGCAGCACGAACACCACGGGCAGGGCGAACATCAGGCCCAGCGCCAGGCCGAGGCTGTGCACCGCGACCCACTCCAGGGCGGCGCGCCGGCGCACCGGCCGCCGGGTGGTCGCGGGCCGGGTGGTCCCGGGCGGGTGGAGCACCGCGGTCATGCGCCCTCCTCCTGGTACGAGGCCCGGCGCAGCCGCTGCACCAGCACGGCGGTGATGGCGAACGACACGACGAACAGCACGGTGGCCATGGCCGCCGCGTAGCCCATGTCGAAGTAGCGGAAGCCCTGGGTGAACAGCCACACGGGGTAGGTGAGCGTGGAGTTGCCCGGGAAGCCGAGGTCGCCGGTGCTGCCGGTGACGTTGGCCGAGCCGCTGGCCGCCGAGCCCGCCACGACGGCCTGGGTGAACAGCTGGAGCGCCAGGATCGCCGAGTTCACCACGCCGAACAGCAGCACCGGCGAGATGGCGGGCAGCGTCACGTGCCACCAGCGCCGGACCGGGCCGGCCCCGTCCAGCGCGGCGGCCTCCTGCTGGTCGCGCGGCACGTCCAGGATCGCGGCCAGGATGATGATCATCAGGTCGCCGGACACCCACAGCACCACCGCGGCGATGCCGGGCTTCGCCCACGCCGGGTCGGAGAACCACAGCGGGCCCTCCACGCCGAACCAGCCCAGCAGCGCGTCCACCGGGCCCTCGTTCGGGCGGAACAGCAGGAAGAACACCAGGGTCGCGGCGACCGGCGGCGTGAGCGACGGCAGGTAGCACAGGGTGCGCACCAGGCCGACGCCGCTGCGCAGCCGGGCGACCACCGACGCGACGCCCAGCGCGAACACCACGCGGCCCGCGGTGAGCACCACCACGAACCACAGGGTGTTGCGCACCGACGTCCAGAACAGCTCGTCGGCGAACATGTAGGAGTAGTTCGCCAGGCCCGTCCACTCGGGCGGGTTGATCAGGTCGTACCTGGTGAAGGAGAACACGACCGTGGCGACCAGCGGGTAGCCGAAGAAGAGGGCGAACCCGAGGCCGGCGGGCGCGAGGAAGCCGAGGACCGCGAGGCGGTGCCGGGTGCGCCGCGGCCGGCCCCGGGCGGGGGCGGCGCGCGACGTCCGGGTGCGCTCCAGGGTGGCCGTCATTTGCCGCTCTTGGCGATCTGCTCGTCGATCCTCTCGTCGACCTCCGCGAGGCCGGCCATCAGGTCGGGCACCGCGCCGGACTGCCAGGACGAGGCGAAGTCGCCCACGGCCTTGATGTGCGCGTTGCCGATCGGCGTGACCGGGTTGCCCCGGAGCTTGTCGGAGCGGGCCAGGTCGACGAACGTCCGGAAGTTCTCGTCCACCTCCAGGCGCGGGTCGTCGAGGGCGGCCTTCGTGGTCGGGATGTTCTTGATGCCGTTGGCCAGGCCGACGATCGCGTCCGTGTCGAAGGAGAGGTACTTGATCAGCTCCCACGCCGCGCCGGGGTTCTTCGCGCCCTTCGGGATGCCCATGATCGAACCGGTGGTGAAGCCGGTGCCGTGCAGCTCGGGCCTGCTCGTCGGGAACGGCGCGGTGCCGTAGGACAGGTCGGGCGACTGGTCGTCGAGGAACGCCGTGCGGTACTCGCCGTCCATCATCATGGCGATCTTGCGCTGGTGGAAGGCGTGGTCGGGCGAGTACTGCTGGCCGAGGCCGGCGCGGAACCGCTCCAGCTCCTCGTACCCGTAGAAGTCGACCAGCTCCTTCTGGAAGCGCAGCATCTCGGCCCACTCGGGCGTGGCGAGCGAGGACTTGCCGTCCGGGCCCGCCCAGGCCGCGCCGAAGTGCGGCGCCCAGTTCTGCGGGTTGTTGGCGTAGAACGGCATGGTGGGCAGGAAGCCCGCCACCTCGATGGAGCCGTCGGCGGCCCGCTTCGTGGTGCGCTTGGCGAAGTCGAGCAGCTCGGCGGTGCTCTTCGGCGGTGCGGTGATGCCGGCCTCGGCCAGCATCGCCTTGTTGTAGTAGAGCCCGTAGATGTCGCTGAGCAGCGGCATCGCGCAGCGGTTGCCCTTGTACTCGGTGTAGGAGCGGACCGCGTCGTGGATCTGCCCCAGGTCGACCCGGTCGCGGTCGACGTAGGGCTGGAGCGGCTGGAAGGTGCCGGACGAGCAGAACTGGCCGATGTTGTCGGTGGCCCACGACATGGCCACGTCCGGCGGGTTGCCGCCGCGGATGCCCGCGGTGATCTTGTCGTCGTCCTGGCTGCCCTCGTGCTTGATCTCGGCGTTGGGGTACTTGGCCTTGAAGCCCTCCAGGGCCTTGGTGACCTCGGCCAGCTCGCGCCCGGAGTAGTTGCTCCAGACGGTCAGGGTGAACTTCTCGTCCGCGCCGGGCGCGGCGGCCGGGCCGTCGGCGGTGGTGTTGCCGCCGGAGCCCGCCGCGCACGCGGTCAGGGACACCGCCGCGGCCACGAGCAGCGACGTCGCGCGGTGGGGCTTGCGCATGTGCTCTCCTTCGTCTCAGGGTGACGTCGGCGCGAGCCGGTGGGGTTGCCGGGTCATTCCTCCCGGTTCGCCCGGGGCGGCTCGCGGAAGGGCTCGGTCGTGGCGGCGGGCAGACCGAACACCTGTTCCCGGGCGACCGACAGCGCGGCGTGCAGGGCGCCGGAGCGCACCGGTTTGCCGGTCACCTGGGCGAGTTGGACGGTGGTGCGGGGCACCACCAGGAGGCGCAGCTCGGCGGCGACGAGGTCGGCGAGGACGGTGCCGCCCGCCTGCGCGACCTCGCCGGAGAGCAGCACCAGCTCGGGGTCGACCACGGCGACCACGTTCGCCACGCCGGTGGCGATGCGGCGGGCCAGGTCCACCAGGAACTCGCGGCCCGCGGTGCCCTCGCCGAGGGCCTTGGCCACGGCGGCGCGGCCGGTGCGGGCGGACACGCCGTGCGCGCGGGCCAGCCGGGCGATGGCGGCGCTGTCGAGCAGGTCGCCGTAGCGGCTGCCGGTGCGGTCGGTGCCGGTGTCGGCGTGCGCGTGGTCGGGCACCCGCATGGCGTCGATCTCGCCCGCGCCGCCGGTCGCGCCGCGCAGCAGCGCCCCGTTGACCACGACCGCCGCGCCGACCGCGTCCGCGGGCCACAGCAGCACGAAGTTCCGGACGTCGCGGGCGCGGCCGGCGACCATCTCCTCCAGCGCCACCAGGTTCACGTCGTTCTCGACGGTGACGCCGGTGCCGAGCACGGCCTGGAGGTCGCCGGGCAGGTCCTTGTCCTCCCAGCCGGGCATGTGCGGCGCGTAGTTCAGCCTGCCGGTGGTGGGGTCGACCGCGCCGGGACTGCCCACGACCACGTGGTGCAGGGCGGGCGTGGTGAGGTTCACCTGCGCGGCGGCCTTGGTGACCGCCGTCCGGAACGCCTCCAGCACGCCGGTGCGGGGCATGGGCGCGCGGTGCTCGGTGAGCACGGCGCCGGAGATGTCGGCGACCGCGACGTCGATCGAGTCGGGGGCGAGGTCGACGGCGGCCACGTGGGCGAGCGCGCCGTTGACCGACCACAGCTGGGCGCGCGGGCCGCGACCGCCGCCGCGCAGGCCGCTGCGCAGGACGGTGCCCTCGTGCTCCAGGCGGGTCAGCAGCTGGGCGGTGGCCGGTTTGGACAGACCGATGACGGCTTCCAGCTCGGACCTGGTGAGGGGGCCGTTGCGGAGCAGCGCCTCGATGGCGGCGCGGTCGTTGATCTCGCGCAGCAGCCTCGGGCTCCCGGCTCGCATCCCCGCTCCTGTCTGTTAACTTTCCAGACTATTTCCGGGAACCGTAGTGACCGGTGTCACCGGCGTCAACACCGAGCGCGTCACCACCGGGGGCGTCACCACCGGGGGCGTCACCAACGGGGCGTCGGGCCGGGCGGGGTTCCGCGAAGCCGCCGCGGGCGCGCCGGCGGCCGGCTAGCGTGTCGGGGCATGGCGAAGATCCACGCGGGCGCGACGCTGACCCCGGGTTTCCGCGAGTTCCTGCCGCCGTGGGTGGCGCGGCAGCCCTGGTACCGGGGCGCGGGCGTGCCGGCCCTGGCGCCGATCGGGTTCTTCCGGTTCGAGGACCCGGCGGGCGAGGTCGGGCTGGAGACCCACCTGCTGGCGGACGGGCCGGACCTGTACCACGTGCCGATGACCTACCGGGGCGCCCCGCTGGCGGGAGCCGCGCCGGACGCGCTGGTGAGCACCACCGAGCACAGCGTGCTGGGCACCCGGTGGATCTACGACGCCGAGGCCGACCCGGTGTGGCGCGACCGCGTGCTGGACCTGGTCCGCACGGGCGGGGTCGCCGACCCGGCCGGCCGGCGGGGCGTCGGACCGGCCGGGGCCCGGGGCGAGCGGCTCGGACCGGTGCCCGACGGCGCGCGGGTGGAGCCGGTGCGGCTCCCGGTGCCCGGCGCCCCCGACCCCGGCCCGGACGTCATCGGCCTGCTGGTGGGCACGTGGTGCCCCGGCGGTCCGGACGGCGGGGCCGTCAGCGGGCACCTCGCCGTGGTCCGCCGGGGACCGGTGTGATCCCCGCCCCCCGCCGGGACGGGGTCGCTACCCCGCTTAGGGTCGCCTAAGGCACCCTGGGGTCATGACCGACACGCGTCAGGACTCGCTGGCCTCGCTGCTGGGCGGTCGGGGTGGTGCGCTGGACGCCTCGCTGCCGCCGACGGCCTTCGTGCTGGGCTGGTTGCTGGCCGGGCACTCGGTCGCGGTGGGCGCGGCGGCGGCCGTGGCCTGCGGCGTGGTGGTGGGCGTGGTGCGGGTGGCGCGGGGCGCCCGGCCCCGGGCGCTGCTGGTGTCGGTGGCGCTGGTCGTGCTGGCGGCCTACGTCGCGTTGCGCACCGGCCGGCCCGAGGACTTCTTCCTGCTCCAGGTCTTCCTGAACGCGGCGTCGGCGCTGGTCTGGGCGGCGTCCGTCGTGGTCCGGTGGCCGCTGCTGGGCGTCGTCGTCGGCCTGCTGACCGGGCAGAGGTTCCGCTGGCGGCGCGACCCGGACCTGCTGCGCGCCTACCGGCTCGCGTCGTGGCCGTGGGTCGGCCAGTACCTGCTGCGGGTGGTCGTGTTCGGCGCGCTGTGGCTGGCGGGCCAGGTCGTGCTGCTGGGCGTCATGCGGGTCGCCCTGACCTGGCCCCTCCAGGTGGCGTGCGTCGCGGTGAGCTGGTGGGTGCTGCGCCGGGCCCTGCCCGACGACCACCCGGGCCTGCGCCACCCCCGCGAGCGGGACTAGGAGAACGCGGCGGTGATGATCCGGACCGCCGCGTCCGGCTGGTCGCCGCCCATGCGCAGGGTGTTCACCGAGTAGACCAGCGCGCGCTCCCCGTCCAGGGTGCCCGCCACGCCGTTGTTGTAGCCGGGCCGGTCGCCGCTCTTGCCCCACACGACCAGGCCGGGCGCGAGCTCGATCCGGGTGATGCCGAGGGCGTGCGCCGCGCCGGGTACGTCCGGCACGTCCAGCAGCTCGGCGCGCTGCGCCGGGGTCAGGAAGTCGCCGCGCAGCAGGGCGGCCAGGAACCGGTCCAGGTCGGGCGCGCTGGAGATCGCCTCGGCGGCGGCCCACTGGAGGGTCGGGTTGGCCTCGGTGACGTCCACGTGGCCGGTCGCGGTGCGCTCGTAGCCGCGGGCGTGCACGCCCCTGATGCGCGGGTCGGCGCCGGGCAGGTACGTGTCGCGCAGCCCCAGGGGCCGGATGACCTCGTCGCGCACGGCGTCCGCGTACGGCCGCCCGGTCACCGCCTCGATCACCAGCCCGGCGACCAGGTAGCCGGCGTTGCCGTACTCCTGGCGGGCGCCCGGGTCGAACCGCGGCCCGCGGGCCACGCCCAGCTCCACCACCTCCCGCGGGACGAAGGTGTCGTAGCGGTGCTCCAGGAACCAGGCAGGGTCCTTGTGCGGCAGCTCGTGCCCGGCGATGCCGTGGGTGTGGTTGAGCAGCTGCCGCACGGTGACGGGCTTGAAGTCGGGGGTGAGCAGGCCGGGCAGGTAGTGCTGCACGGTCCGGTCGAGGTCGAGCCGGCCGGAGCCGGCGAGCTTGAGCGCGGCGGCGGCGGTGAACAGCTTGGTGATGCTGCCGACCCGGAACCGGCCGTCCGGGTGCACGGGCTGCCGCGTGCCGAGCCGCGCCACGCCGCCCGAGCCGCGCCAGTGGCCCCGGCTGCCGGACACGCGCACCAGCGCGCCGCTCACCTCGTCGTCGGGCAGGGAGGACACGGCGGCGCGCAGCGCGTCCCGGTCCAGCGCCGGCACGGTCGCGGCCGACGCCGGGGGGACGAGCGCGACCGCCAGGGCGACGACCACGGGCGCCATCAGGAGTTTTCTCATGCCGGGAAGGCTGCCGCCCGGCGACGCGAAGATCATCCGGGACCGACCCGGGGATTCACCTCAGGGTGATCCCGCACGCGCGGCCGCCGGTCACGGCCCCAGCTCCACCCAGAGCGCCTCGGGCACCTCCGCGCCCGAGGTGTTCGCGCGGACCTCGGCGGCGGTGCGCATGCCCAGCAGCACCGACGCCACGGCCGGGTGCCGCAGCGGGAACCGCAGGGCCGCCAGGGGCAGCGGCACGCCGTGCCGCTCGCACGCCCGCGCGATGCCCCGCGCCCGCTCGACCAGCTCCGGCGGCGCGTCGCGGTAGTCGTAGGTGGCGTCGGCGGCCGGCGCGGCGAGCAGGCCCGAGTTGAACACGCCCGCCGCGACCACGGGGACGCCCCGCGCGGCGCACAGCTCCAGCAGCTCCAGGCCGGACCGGTCGAGCAGCGTGTAGCGGCCGGCGAGCAGCACCACGTCCAGGTCGGTCTCGCGGACGAACCGGGCGGGCATCTCCCACTGGTTCATGCCCACGCCGATCGCGCCCACGACGCCCTGGGCGCGCAGCTCGACCAGGGCGGGCACGGCCTCCGAGACGGCCTGCTCCCAGTGGTCGTCCGGGTCGTGCACGTACACCACGTCCACCCGGTCCAGCCCGAGGCGGTCCAAAGAGGACTCCAGGGAGCGGCGTACGCCGTCCGCGCTGAAGTCCCACACCCGCCGGTGGGTCGCGGGCACGGCGAAGGAGTGCGCCCGGTCGTCGCCGCCGCCGTCGTGCGGCTCCAGCACGCGACCGACCTTGGTGGACACCGCGAACCCCGCGCGCGGCCGGGTGCGCAGGAACGCGCCCAGCCGCCGTTCGGACAGCCCGAGGCCGTAGTGCGGCGCGGTGTCGAAGTACCGGATGCCCGCGTCCCAGGCGGCCTCCAGGGCGCCGGCGGCGTCCTCGTCGGACACCTCGGTGAACAGGTTGCCGATCGGGCCGCCGCCGAACCCCAGGCGGGTGAGCGCGACGCCCCTCATCGCGGGCGCAACCGCAGGCCGTGCATACCGCCGTCCACGGCGAGGACGGTACCGGTGGTGGAGCCGGACCGGGGACTGGCGAGGTGGGCGATCGCGCCCGCGACCTCCTCGGCGGTGACCAGCCTGCCGTGGGGCTGCCTGGCCTCCAGCGCGGCCCGCTCCGCGACCGGGTCGGGCGCCGCGTCGAGCAGGCGGCCCACCCAGGGGGTGTCGGCGGTGCCGGGCGCCACCGCGTTGACCCGGATGCCCTCGCGCACGTGGTCGGCGGCCATGGCCAGGGTGAGGGCGTGCACGGCGCCCTTGCTCGCCGAGTACACCGCCCGCTGCGGCAGGCCCGCCCAGGCCGCGATGGACCCCGTGTTCACGACCGCCGCCGCCGGCGACGCCCGCAGGTGGGGCAGCGCGGCGCGGGTGACCCGGGCGATGCCGAGCACGTTGACGTCCAGCACCCGCAGCCACTCGGCGTCGGGGTTCGCGGCCACGTCGCCCTGCGCCCCGACGCCCGCGTTGTTCACCAGGACGTCGAGCCGCCCGAACCGCTCGACCACCTCGGCGACCGCGGCGCGCACCGACCCGTCGTCGGCGACGTCCGCGCGGATGCCGTGCACGGGCGGGTCCACCTCCGGGTGCAGGTCCAGGGCGACGGCGGTCGCGCCCCGGTCCGCGAGCAGCCGGGCGGTCGCCAGGCCGATGCCGGACGCGCCGCCGGTCACCACCGCCACGAGGCCCTCGAAATCGCTCACCGCGCCTCCAGGTTCGTCCACACCGGACCGTCCGGGTAGCGGAATTCGGCCAGGGACCGCTCCTTCACGCGCGCCGAGAAGCCGGGTTCGGTCGGCGCGCGGTACCGGCCGCCCCGGACCTCGGCCGGGTCGGTGAAGTGCTCGTGCAGGTGGTCCACCCACTCGACGGCCCGGCCCTCGGTGGTGCCGGACACCGCGACGAAGTCGAACATCGCCAGGTGCCGCACCAGCTCGCACAGGCCGACGCCGCCCGCGTGCGGGCACACCGGCACGCCGAACTTGGCCGCCGGCAGCAGGATCGCCACGTTCTCGTTGACGCCGCCGACCCGGCACGCGTCGATCTGCACCACGTCGACCGCGTCGGCCTGGAGCAGCTGCTTGAAGACCACCCGGTTCGGCACGTGCTCGCCGGTCGCGACCTTGACCGGCCGCACGGCCCGCGCGATGGCCCGGTGGGCGAGCACGTCGTCGGGCGAGGTGGGCTCCTCGACCCGGTACGGGTCGAACGGGGCCAGCTCGCGCACCCGCGCCACGGCGGTGCCCACGTCCCAGCGCTGGTTGGCGTCCACCGCGACGCGCACGTCCGGGCCGACGACCTCGCGGACCAGCCGCAGCCGGCGCACGTCGTCGGCCGGCGGGCCGCCGACCTTGACCTTGACCATGTCGAAGCCGTCGGCCACCGCGCGCCGGGCCGGCTCGGCCAGCTCGTCGTCGGAGTGACCGAGCCGGCCGGGCGAGGTCGTGTAGGCGGGGTAGCCGTCCCGGACCAGGGCGGCCAGGTCCTGCGCCGTCTCCGGCACGGCCCGGCCGACGACGAGCGGCGCGAGCGCCCGGATCGCGGCGGCCTGCACGTCGTTGCCCCGGCCGATGGTGAACACCAGGCCGTGGCCGTCCGGGCCGCGGTCGGCGCGCAGCACCACGTACGCGGCCGAGTGGTCGGGGTCGGGGTTCATCGCGTCCGAACCGGCCGACCCGCGCGAGGTCGGGAACCTGACGTCCAGCACGTCGAGGCCGACGACCCGGGCCATCACGCCTGCCCGAACGTCTGCCGCTGCGCGCCCAGCCCGTCGATCTCCAGCTCCACCACGTCGCCCGCGCGCAGGTAGGGCTTGGGCTCGGGGTGGCCCAGCGCCACGCCGGCGGGCGTGCCGGTGTTGACCAGGTCGCCCGGCCGCAGCACGAGGAACCAGCTCAGGTAGCGGACCAGCTCGGCCACCGGGAAGATCATGTTCTTGGTCGACGAGTCCTGGCGCGGCGTGCCGTTGACGCGCAGCCGCAGGCCCAGCGCCTGGGGGTCGTCCACCTCGTCGGCGGGCACCAGCCAGGGCCCGAGCGGGTTGAACGTCTCGCAGTTCTTGCCCTTGTCCCACTGCCCGCCGCGCTCGATCTGGAACTCCCGCTCGGACACGTCGTGGGAGATGGTGTACCCGGCGACGCAGGCCAACGCCTCCTCGGTCGACTCCAGGTACCGGGCGGTGCGGCCGATGACCACGCCCAGCTCGACCTCCCAGTCGGTCTTGGCGGAGCGGCGCGGGATCAGCACCTCGTCGTGGGGTCCCACGATCGTGTCGGGCGTCTTGAGGAACACGACCGGCTCGGCCGGGACCGGCGCGCCGGTCTCCTCGGCGTGGTCCCGGTAGTTCAGGCCGATGCAGACGATCTTGCCCACGTTCGCGACCGGCGGTCCGACGCGCACCCCCTCCGCCACGATCGGCTGGAGTTCGCGACCCGCCAGCGCGGCGCGCACGCGCGCGATGCCGTCATCCGCTAGGAAGTCGCCCGTCACGTCGGCCGTCAACGGGGTCAGGTCGTACGTGGCGCCGTCGTCGGCCCGGACGGCGGGGCGTTCGGAACCGGCCGGTCCCAGACGCAGCAGCTGCACGGCAGACCTCCTCGAAGTCGGTCGACACATCGGATGTATAGCGCTTGCGCGCGGTCGCCGTCCAGAGGGGTTCCGAATAGCGGTCCGATGAATCCCGGTCGGGGCGGGCCGGGGACGACAGCGAGAGGACGAGATGAACCACCACCGCGCGGGGCGGTCTCCCGCCACCACCGCCGCGACCTGTGCGACGGCCGCGGCCCTGGTGCTCCTCTCGCTCGTCGCGGTACCGGACCCGGTGGCGCCCGCCGGCCTGCCCGACCCGTCCCCCGCCAACAGCGGCCGGGAGCTGCCGCGCGTCGGCCCGGGTCCGGGCGGCACCGGGACCGGCACCGGCACCGGGCCCGCCCGCCCCGTGCCGGGGGAGGAGCCGGCGACCGACCGGCCGCGCGTCGCGCCCGCCCTGGCCCGCGCCACCGGGCCCGTCACCGCGTTCGTCGAGCTGGCCACCACCCCCGCCGCCAAGGCCTACCGCGACCAGCGGGCCCGGGGCGCGGGCGACCCGGCCGCCGCCGCCCTCGCGGCCCGCCACGTCACCGACGACGTCGCCGGCCGCGTCCTGGCCGCCCTGCGCGGCGCGGACCGCGCCACCCGCCAGGTCGCCACCACCCGCAACGCCGTCCCCGGCGTGATCGTCACCGCCGACGCCGCGCGGCTCCGCGAGCTGGCCGGCCGCCCCGACGTGCGCGCCGTGCGGCCCACCGTGCCCAAGGTCCTCCACAACGCCGCCGCCGCCCGGCTCACCCGCGTCGACCGGGTGTGGCGGGACGTCGGCCGGCGCGGCGAGGGCACGCGCATCGGCATCGTCGACACCGGCATCGACTACACGCACGCCGACTTCGGCGGCCCCGGCACCCCGGAGGCCTACGACGCCGTCGACCGCGCCGCGCCGTGGACGCCGACCGCGAAGGTCGTCGGCGGCCACGACTTCGCCGGCGACGACTACGACTCCAACGACCCGGACCGCGCCACGCCGAACCCCGACCCCAACCCGATGGACTGCCAGGGCCACGGCACCCACGTCGCGGGCACGGCCGCCGGGTACGGCGTGAACGCCGACGGCTCCACGTTCGACGGCGACCACGCCTCCCTCACCCCGGAGGCGCTGGCGGGCCTGGCGATCGGCCCCGGCGCCGCACCGGGGGCGCGGCTCTACGCGCTCAAGGTGTTCGGCTGCTCCGGCTCCACCTCCCTGGTCGGCCCGGCCCTCGACTGGTCCCTGGACCCCGACGGCGACGGCGACTTCGGCGACCGCCTCGACGTGGTGAACCTGTCCCTGGGCGCGGACTTCGGCGCGCAGGACGACCCGGACGCCCTGTTCGTGCGCAAGGCCGTCGAGCACGGCGTGGTGGTCGTGGCGGCGGCGGGCAACGGCGGCGACTTCTACGACGTCGGCGGCTCGCCGGCGAACACGCCCGAGGCGCTGGCCGTGGCCAACTCGCGCGACGCGTTCACGCTCCTCGACGGCGTCGAGGCGGACGGCGTGCTGCGGTCCGGCCAGTACAGCGTCGGCTACACCGGCTACGGCTCCCTCGACCGCGAGCTGCCGGTGGTGGGGGTCGCGGACGCCGCCAACGCCGACGGGTGCGCGCCGATCGACCAGGACCTCACCGGGCGGTTCGTCTGGCTGGAGTGGGACGAGGACGACGCGACCCGCGAGTGCGGCTCCGGTCCCCGCACCGACCACGCCGAGGCCGCGGGCGCGGAGGGCGTGCTGCTGCCGGCCACCAGCCCCGCGTTCAAGGCGGCCATCGCGGGCAACGAGGGCATCCCCGTCTTCCAGTTCACCGCCGCCGCGACGCGCGACGTCCGCCCCGCCCTCGACGCCGGCACGCTGCGGGTGCGCATGGCGGGCGCGCTGCGCGAGGCCTCGCCGACCACCACGCCCGAGCTGGCGGACACCATGACCCCGTCCTCGTCGCGCGGCGCGCGCGGCCCGGTCGCGGCGAAGCCCGACGTGTCCGCGCCCGGCGACACGATCCTGTCCGCCGCCGTCGGCACGGGGACCGGCTCGGCGAGCCTGGGCGGCACCTCGATGGCCGCGCCGCACGTGGCGGGCATCGCCGCCCTGGTCCGCGAGGCCCACCCGGACTGGTCGGTGAGGGAGGTCAAGGCCGCGGTGGTGAACACCGCGGGCGGCGTGGTGACCGACGGCGACGACCACGCCGCCGGCACGCCCGAGGCCCCGATGCGGGTCGGCGCGGGCCGGGTGGACGCGGCGCACGCCGTGGTGACGGACGTGCTGGCGATGGTCCGGGACGACGCGGGCGCGGTCGGCGTGACGTTCGGCCCGGTCGAGGCGGCGGCGCCGGTGGAGCTGACCAAGGTGCTGGAGGTGGTCAACAAGTCGTCCGCCTGGCGCACGGCCCGGCTGTCCTACGAGCCGGCGACCACCGTGCCGGGCGCGGACTTCCGGCTGTGGCCGCCGGTGCTGGTGGTGCCGCCGGGCCAGGCGGCGACGGCGGAGGTGACGCTGCGCGTCGAGCCGGGGGAGCTGCGCAAGACCGCCGACCCGACCGTCGAGAAGCGGCAGGCGGACCGGGCCAGGCAGTTCCTGGCCGAGGCGTCCGGCCGGGTGGTGGCGCGCGTGGGCGGGTCGGAGCTGCGCGTCCCCGTGTACGCGGCGCCGAAACCGGTCGCGGACGTGGAGGCGACCGACCTGGGCGGCGGCGCGGTGCGGCTGGTGGGCCGGGCGCTCGACCAGGGCGGGGGCGACCAGGCGTACCGGTCGCTGATGACCGCGTTCGAGCTGCACGGCACCAGCCCGGAGCTGCCCGACTGCGCCGGCGAGGTGAAGGTCGACTGCGCCCTCAACGCCTCCGCGAGGGGCGGCGACCTCCGGTACGTCGGCGCGGCCTCGGACGGCGAGCTGCTGGCGTTCGGCGTGGCGACCTGGCGGAACTGGGTGACGCTCGGCGCGGCGAACTCCCCGTGGATCCGGGTGGACACCAACGGCGACGGCGCGCACGACTACGTGGTGGAGGCGGTCAAGCCGACCGACGCGTTCGGCGCGGTCACCGCCGACGTGTGGCTGGCCCGGACCACCCGGGTGGCCGACGGCGAGGTGGTGGACGAGCAACCGCTCAACGGCCACCACGGCGACGTCGACACCAACCTGATGGACAGCGACGTCGTGGTGCTGCCGGTGGCGCTCACCGCGCTCGGCATCGACCCGGCGTCGGGGTCCGCGCGCCTGGCTTACACGGCCGGGGTGTCCGGCCAGTACCCGGCGCCGGGCAACGAGGCGGGGCTGGTCGACCGGATCGCCGAGCCGATGGCGTTCGACCCGCTGCGCCCGGGGCTGTCCCTGCGCGGCGGCTGGTCGTTCACCGCCACGGCGGGCGCGGAGCTGGAGGTGGTGCGCGAGCCGGCGGACCGGCCGGGCCGACTCCTGCTGCTGCACCACCACAACGCCACGGGCGACCGCGCGCAGGTGCTGGAACCGGCGGGCTGACCGGCGCCCGGTGGGCGCCCGACCCCGCCCGACCCCGATCACGGAGAGGCAGGTCGGGCGCACCCGGTTGGTCGTGCCGATTCCCCGTTCGTGATCGGCATACTCTGGCGAATGAGCTTCGTGGTCGGTCTGGACGCGGGTGGCACGAGCACCAGGGCCCTGGTGCTGGACCTGGACGGCACCCGCCTGGGCGCGGGCGTCGCGGGCGGCGCGAACCCCAACTCGCTCCCGCCCGCCCTCGCCGCCACGCACGTCCGCCAGGCCCTGACCGCCGCGCTGGACGGCCTGAACCCGGCGCGGGTGGAGGCCGGCGTCCTGGGCATGGCGGGGTCGAGCAAGGTGCTGTCGGACCCGGCGGTGGGCGAGCTGTTCGAGGCGGCGTGGAGCGACGCGGGCCTGCGCTGCCCGCTGCGCGTGGTGACCGACTGCGAGGCGGCGTTCGCGTCCGGTTCGGACACCCCGGACGGGACGGTCGTGGTGGCGGGCACGGGCTCGATCGCGGCCAGGATCGAGAACCACGCGCTGGTGTCGACCTCGGGCGGCTACGGCTGGCTGCTGGGCGACGAGGGCTCGGCGTTCTGGCTCGGCCGCGAAGCCGTGCGCGCCACCCTGCTGGCCCTCGAACGGGACGAGGTGGACGGCCTCGCCGCCGCCGTGCTGCGCCGGGCCGGGGTCCCCGAGGGCCCGCCGCGCGACCGCTGGCGCAGGCTGATCACCGCCGCGAACGCCGCGCCACCGGTCGACCTGGCCGGCTACGCCCCGCTGGTCACGGCGCACGCCGCCGCGCCGTCGGCGGACCGGATCATCACCGGGGCCGTCGAACACCTGACCGCCCTGGCCGAATCCACCCGCAGGAGTGGCGACACCACCCCGATCGTGTTGATGGGCGGCCTGGTCCACACCCGGTCGCTCGGCTCACGCCTGAAGCGGGAGCTGGCCACCCGCACGGGGGCCCCGGTGCGGACGGCCACCGAGGGCGCGGCGGGCGCGGCGTGGCTCGCGGCGGTGCGGGTCCTGGGCGAGTCCGCCCCCCGACCGACCTGAAACCCCGGCCCGCTCGCGAGCGAGGTCGACCGGCCGGACCGGGTCCGGATCAGGTCAGCTCGGACAACCACTGCTCGACGCCCGCGACGTGCACCGTGGCCCAGGACCGGGCCAGTTCGGGCTGGTGCGCGGCGAGCGCGTCGACGATCGAGCGGTGTTCGGCGACGGTCCGCGCGACCGCGCCCGCCTGCGTGATGCCGCGCCACACGCGAACCCGCACGGTCGGGCCGGCCAGCGTGTCCAGCAGCCGGGCGAGGTAGGCGTTGCCCGAGCACCGCGCGATGGCCCGGTGGAACTCCAGGTCGTGCTCGACCAGCTCGTCCACCGTTCGGGCGAATTCGGCGGTGTCGCACAGCGCCCGCAGTTCGGCGATCTCCTCCGACCCGACCCGCTGGGCCGCCAGCGCCACCGCCGCCGGTTCGAGGATGCGCCGGACCTGGAGGACCTCCAGCACCGAGTCCTCGCCCCGGTGCAGGTCGAGCACGAACGACAGCGCGCCGAGCAGGTCGTCGGCACGCAGGCTGGACACGTACGTGCCGTCGCCCTGGCGCACGTCCAGCACCCTGACCAGCGACAACGCCTTGACCGCCTCGCGCAGCGAGTTCCGCGAGAGCCCCAGCCGCTCGGCCAGGTCGGCTTCGCGCGGCAGCCGGTCCCCTGGTTTCAGCTCCCCGGAGACGATCATCTCCTTGACGCGCAGGATCGCGTCGTCGGTAACTGCCACGGCGTCCTCGACTCGTCCATAGACCTCGGATGTCTGGCGCCAAGTATGGGCCCACGGCGTCGGGGCGCGGGGGTGGACCGGCAGGGTGAACATTAACCTACTGCCAGTTTATTCCGTTATCTTATAACCATACGTGACGTGTCCGCCTGTTGCGGCCATAATGGTCTGGACCATTTGAGGAGGGGACCTTGGACACGGTTGTCGCAGCTCCGCGAGCACTGTTCGGTCGCACCATCACCGGTCCCGCTTGCGTGCGCATCAGCGCGGGCCGGATCGTCGAGGTGATCCAGGGCGCTCCGCCCGGGGACGCCGAGGTGCTGCCCGACGGCCTGCTCACCCCGGGCCTGGTGGACGTGCAGGTCAACGGGGCGGTCGGCGTCGACTTCGCCGAGGTTGACCCCGAGGGCATGGCCGCGGTGGCGAGAGCGCTCCCACAGACCGGCGTGACGCGCTTCCTGCCGACGTTGATCACCGCGCCGGTGCCGGTGGCCATCCGCCAGGCGCACGCCGTGCTGGCGGCGGCGGCCACCCTGGCCGAGCACGCCGGCGCCAAGCCGCTCGGCGTGCACCTGGAGGGGCCGTTCCTGTCGCCGAAGCGGGCGGGCGTGCACGACCCGGCGCTGATGGTGGCGCCCGGGCCGGCCGAGATCGACCTGCTCCTGAACGACGAGGTGCTGCGCCGCGCCCTGCGCATGGTGACCCTGGCGCCCGAGCAGCCGGGCGGCCTGGAAGCGGTGCGCCGCCTCGCCGCCGCCGGCGTGCTGGTGGCGGTCGGCCACAGCGACGCCACGGGCGAGCAGACCAGGGCCGCCGCCGAGGCGGGCGCCCGCATGGTGACGCACCTGTTCAACGCCCAGCGCCCGCTCGGCCACCGCGAACCGGGCGTGCCCGGCGTCGCCCTGGTGGACGACCGGTTCACCCTGGGCCTGATCGCCGACCTGGCGCACGTCGGCCCGGACGTCTGCCGCCTGGTGTTCAACGCGGCCGGCCACCGGGTCGCCCTGGTCACCGACGCGGTGGCCGCCGCCGGCATGCCGCCGGGCCGCTACCAGCTCGGTGGCGCGGACGTCCTGCTCACCGAGGACGGCGTGCCGCGCTCGCCGGAGGGCACCATCGCCGGCAGCGCCCTGACCCTGGACCGGGCCGTGCGCAACATCGTCTCGGTCGGCGTCGACGTCGCGGATGCGCTCGCCGCGACCACGATCATCCCGGCCGACGCCATCGGCGAACCCACCCTGGGCCGCCTGGAGCCGGGCGCGGTGGCCGACCTCGTCTGGTGGGACGAGGACCTCCGCCCCCGCAAGGTCTGGATCGACGGCGAGGTCGCCTACGACAGCACCCGCGACCTGGACGCCACCCGCACCCCGCTCAACACCGCCACCGTGGGCCTGGCCGCCGGCCAGTAACCCCACCTCCGGGCGCCGGTCCGCCCCCCACCCCCGGACCGGCGCCCCACCCCCCGCGCGTGTCCTCCACTCCGACACCGCGTGTCCTCCACTCGGGTAGCGCGAGTCGTCCACTGGGGTAGCGCGAGTCATACGTTCAAGACCACCGAGTCGTACGTTCAGGACACCCGTGTCGTACGCCCGGGACACCCGAGTTCAGCGTTCGGGCGAACTGAGCAGCCCCCGAATCAATCCAAGCGCGGCCCACCGACGGGATCGGTGGGCCGCGCTCGGGTCTGTGGACAACTCCCGGTCCTGTGGACAGGGGCTGAAGCGGCAGGTCAGGCGGGAAAGTCGCGGTCGCCCCGGGTCACCTGGTCCGCGTCACCTGGCCCAGGTCACCTGGTCCGCGTCACCTTGTTCAGCCCGCGAGGGCTGTCCGGGTCACCGCCGCGCGCCAGCGACAGCCCGTGCGCCACCCGCTGCACCGGCAGCACCTCCAGCACCGGCGCCACCTCCTCGGCCGTCTCCGGCACGGGGATCCGCAGCGCCGCCGACACCTTGTCCGCCCCCGACCCCACGGCCACCACGTCCGCCCCGCGCCCGTGCACCGCGTCCAGCACCTCGTGCATCGCGTCACCACCGCGCCCGGCGCTCGTCACCGCCAGCACGGCCGTCTCCGCGTCGACCGCCGCCACGGGGCCGTGCAGCAGGTCGGCCCCGCTGTACGCCCGCGCCGCCAGGTACGAGGTCTCGGCCAGCTTCAGCGCCGACTCCAGCGCGGTCGGCAGCGAGTACCCGCGCCCGGTCGTCAGCACCCGGTCCACGAACCGGTACCGGCGCACCGCCTCCGCCACCGCGTCGGACGACTGCTCCAGCGTCGCGGACGCCAGGTCGCCCAGCGGCGCCGCCGCCGCGCCGTTCCCGCCGCGGATGGCGTCCACCAGCAGGTACAGCGCGAGCAGCGTCGCCGAGTACGTCTTGGTCGCCGCCACGGCCCGCTCGACGCCCGCGCCGACGTCCACCGCCAGCTCGGCCGCCGCGTTCAGCGGCGACGACGCCGTGTTGGTCACCGCTACGGTCAGCGCGCCGCGCGCCCGCGCCGACTCGGTGACCTCCAGCAGGTCCGGCGAACCGCCCGACTGGGACACCGCCACGACCAGCACGTCCCGCAGGTCGGGCTGCGCGCCGTACAGCGTGGTCGTCGACGGCGACACCAGCCCGGCCGGCAGTTGCAGCAGCACCTCGGTCAGGTACTTCGCGTACAGCGCGGCGTGGTCGCTCGACCCGCGCGCCGCCAGCAGCACGAACCGCGGCCGCCGCGCCGAGATCACCTCGGCGACCGACGCGATCTCGGCGCGCCTCGCGACGAGGTCGGCGAAGACGCGGGGCTGCTCGGCGATCTCGGCCGCCATGTGGGCGCCGGGCTGGTGCTCGCTCATCGGGAATTCCCCCTACCGGGACGAGGTGGCGGCGGCGATGCGCTCTGCCGCGGCGCGCAGGCACACCCGGGAGCCGCCGTGGGTGTCGACGCGGGCGGTGGCGCCCAGGTCCGGACCCGGCACGCCGGTCTCGACGTGCACAAGGTCTAGACCAATCTTAACCAGTGACGACACCACGTCGCGAGCCCAGGGGAAGCGGTGTGCCTCACGCGTCACCACCACGACCGGGCGGTCGCCGGCGGCCGCCGCGACCTCCTCCGCCGACGCCGACGCGACCACCGTCGTGCCCGGGACCAGCTCCTCCAGGTAGGGCCCGAGCCCCCACGGCACGTCGCCGACCGCGATCGACGGCTCCACCGCCAGGTCCACCACCACCGGCGGTCCCGACAGCCGCAGCGACCCGCGCACCTCCAGGGCCTCCCGCGCCGCCGCCAACCCCAGCGACGGGTCGTGCCCGTCCACGGCCGACGGCGGCGTCCCCAGGGCGGCCGTCCGCCGCGCGGCCTCCTCCAACCGCTCCGGCGGCAGCACCCCGGACTCCACCGCGGCCACGATGGCGTCCACCAGCCACCGCAGCCCGTCGTCGTCCAGCGGCTCGCCGCCCAGGCACAGCGCGTCCACGCCGGCCACGAGCGCCCGCACGGACCCCTGCGCCAGGTCGCCGCCCACGGCCTTCATGTCCAGCCCGTCGGTGATCACCGCGCCGGTGAACCCCAGGTCCTCCCGCAGCACGCGCACCGCGGCCGGGTTCAGCGTGGCGGGCTCCGGGCCCCACTCCGGCACCACGAGGTGCCCGGTCATGACCGACCGCACCCCCGCCTCCACCGCCGCCCGGAACGGCACCAGCTCGACCTCCGCCAGCTCCGCCGCCGTCCGCGGCAGCACCGGCAGCGCCGCGTGCGAGTCCACCGTGGACGCGCCGTGGCCGGGGAAGTGCTTGGCGCACGCCGCCACGCCCACCGCCTGCATCCCCTCGACGAACGCCGCCACGTGCGCGCCCGCCGCCCGCGGGTCCGACCCGAACGACCGCACGCCGATCACCGGGTCGTCCAGCGTCAGCACCAGGTCCGCCGACGGCGCGAGGTTCAGGCTCACCCCGCACGCCGCCAGCCGCGCCGCCATCGACGCCGCCACCGCCCGGGTCAGCGCCGGGTCGCCCGCCGCGCCCAGCGCGTGGTTGCCCGGCACCTCCGACCCGTGCCCGGCGTCGAGCCGGGTGACGTCGCCGCCCTCCTCGTCGATCCCGATCACCACGTCGGCGCGGGCCGACCGCAGCTGCGCGCCCAACGCGGTCACCTGCGCGTCGTCCACGACGTTGCGGCCGAACAGCACCACACCGCCGAGCCCGTCCGCCACCCGCTTGACCAGCCAGTCCGGCGCCGAGGTCCCGTGGAACCCCGGCAGCAGCACACCCTGCGCGAGCCGGTGCAACGACATCCGGTCCTACCCCTTCACCGCACCGGCCGTGACACCGGTGACCATCTTGCGCTGCACGATCAGGAAGAACACCAGCACCGGCAGCGTGAACAGCGCCGAAGCCGCCATCGCGCCACCCCAGTCGGTGCCGAACGCGGTCTGGAACCCCGACAGCCACACCGGCAGCGTCTGGAGGTCCTGGTCCCGGATCAGCGACAGCGCGAACAGGAACTCGTTCCACGCGGTCACGAAGGCGAACACCGAGGTGGCCACCAGGCCCGGGCCCAGCAGCGGCAGCGTGACCCGGCGGAACGCGCCCCACCGGCCGCAGCCGTCCACCATCGCCGCCTCCTCCAGCTCCAGCGGGATGCCGTTGACGAACCCGCGCAGCGTCCACGCGCAGAACGGCAGCGTCACCGCGAAGTAGATCAGCGTCAGCGAGGGCAGCCGGTTGAGCAGGTCGAGGTCCCGCATCATCAGGAACATCGGGATCAGCAGCGCCTCGAACGGCGCCATCTGCGCCACCAGCATCATCATCACGAAGCCCTTGCGGCCCCGGAACCGCAGCCGGGACAGCGCCACCGCCGCCAGCAGGCCCACCACCAGCGCCGCCAGCACCGCGGTCAGCGTCACCAGCAGGCTGTTGCCAAGCGCGCCGAGGAAGCCAGGCTTCGTCCACGCGGTGGTGAAGTTCGCGTTCGTCACCGAGAACGGGATGAGGTCGTAGCCGGTGGTCAGCAGCTCGCTGCGCGGCTTGAGCGCGGTGGCGACCATCCAGTACGTCGGGAACGCGAAGAACAGCGCCACCAGCAGCGCGACCGCGTTCGCGGCCACCTTCTTGGCGATCACAGCGACCCCTCCTGGGAACGGACCAGCCGGCGCAGGTACTGGAAGGTCAGCAGGCCCAGCAGCGCGACCATGACCACGGACACCGCCGCCGCCACGCCGAAGTGGCTCTGCGAGATGCCCACGAGGTACTGGTAGACGGGCAGCGTGGTGCTGCCGCCGTCCGGGCCGCCCTTGCGCATCGCCCAGATCTGGGTGAACACCTTGAAGTCCCACAGCAGGGACAGGAACGTCACCATCAGCAGCAGCGGCCGCAGCTCCGGCCACGTCACCGCGCGGAACGTCTGCCACGCCGACGCGCCGTCGATGCCGGCCGCCTCGTACTGGTCCTTCGGGATGCCGATCGCGCCCGCGTACAGGGAGAACGCCAGGAACGGGATCGCCTGCCACACGATCAGCAGCCCGATCACGGCCAGCGTCGACGTGCCCGTGGAGAACCACGAGAACCCGGCGAAGCCGTCGAACCCGAGCTTGACCAGGGTCTTGTTGAGGATGCCGTACTGCTGGTCGAAGATCCACTGGTAGACGGTGGTGGCCGCGAGCAGCGGCATCGCCCACGCCAGCAGCATGGCGACCTGGAGCACGATCCTGACCACCGGGTTGATCTGCCGCATCAGCAGCGCGATCAGCAGGCCGGCGAGCACGGACGCCGCCACCACCGCGACGGTGAACACCACCGTGCGCACCGCGATCGCCCAGAACTCGGGGTCGGACAGGATCTCGGCGTAGTTGTCGAAGCCGGTCCACACGACCTCGCCGCGGGTCAGCTCGCGCAGGTTGAGCCTGCGGAAGCTCGTCACCAGCACGGACAGGACCGGCCAGCCGATCAGCCACAGGATGGCGACCAGCGCGGGGGCCAGCAGCAGGTAGGGCAGCGCCCGGTCGAAGGCGCCAGCCCGACGGCGCGGTGCGCCGCCCGGACGCGCGGCACGCCGCGGTGCCGACGAGGGGTTAGTCGGGACCCCGGCGCCCGGCGGGTCCACCGCCGTCAATCGCCAGTATCTTATAAAAAAA
>NZ_JBHWIE010000063.1:0-31805 GCF_042732085.1 Actinosynnema sp. NPDC059797 | reverse complement strand
TGGGCGAGGACCACGCCCGCGCCGCACACCCACGCCACGGCCGGGAGGACGCGTGGCGTGGTGGTGAATGACGGCCGCTCTGCGCCAGGACCGCTGGCTGAACTTAGTTCGAGGGATGCATCGAGGGATGCCGGAGAGCCGCAGGCTGGGGTGGCGGATGGCGGTCGAGCTGTGCCGGGGCCAGGGGCTGAACTTAGTTCGAGAGGTGCTGAGGAGCTGCGGGCTGGAGTGGCCGACGGCGGTCGAACTGTGTCGGGGCTGGCGGCTGAACTTAGTTCGAGAGAGGTTGCGGAGTCGCGGCCTGAGGTGGCGAATGGCGGTCGGGCTGTGTCGGGACTGCTGGGTGAACTTAGTTCAAGTGGTGTCGGGGAGTCACAGCTCGAGGGTGTGGGTGGCAGTCAGGCTAGGCCAGGGCTGGTGGGTGAACTTAGTTCGAGGGGGGCTGGGGAGGCGAGGGCTGGGGTTGTGGGTGGCGGTCAGGGTGTGGGTGGCGGTCGGGCTGCGCTGGGGCTGGTGGGTGAACTTAGTTCAAGTGGTGGGGAGTCTCGTGGTGTGGCGGTGAGCGGCGGCCGTTTCGCGCCGGGGCGTGATCGGCATGCTCGGCTGCTGCCCGGGCCGTCCGGTAGGTCTCGGGCGGATGTTGGTGGTGAGCCGCCGCTTGTTGCGGTGGTTGGCGGTGGGATTGCCGGGGTGGCGGCTGCGGTCGGGCTCGCTGAGCGTGGTGTGCGCGTGGTGCTGCACGAGCGCGAAGACCAACTCGGCGGGCGCGTGCGCGGTTGGGAGACCGGCACCGGCGAGACCATGACGCGCGGCTTCCACGCCTTCTTCCGCCAGTACTACAACCTGCGCGCGCTGCTGCGCCGCGTCGACCCCGACCTGGCGCTCCTGCGCCCGGTGGCCGACTACCCACTTGTCCACGCCGACGGCACGCGGGAGAGCTTCGCCGGTCTGCCGCTGACCCCGCCGTGGAACGTGGCCGGTTTCGTGCTGCGCAGCGACACCTTCACCCTGCGGGACCTGACCCGGATGGACGCCCGCGCGGCCACCGCCCTCTTCGACGTCTCGCTGCCGCGCACCTACGCCGAGCTGGACACGGCGGACGCCGACGCCTTCCTGCGCGCCATCCGCTTCCCGGCCACCGCGCGGCACCTGGCGTTCGAGGTGTTCTCCCGCAGCTTCTTCGCCCACCCGTCCGCGCTGTCGGCGGCCGAGCTGGCGACCATGTTCCACATCTACTTCCTGGGCTCCAGCGAGGGCCTGCTGTTCGACGTGCCGCGCGACCCCTACCCGAAGACGATCTGGGGACCGCTGCGCCGCCACCTGGAGTCGCTGGGCGTGGAGGTGCGCACGGGCAGCGCGGTCGACCGCGTCTCCCGCCGCGACGGCGGCCACCGCGTCGACGGGGAGGACGTGGACGGGGTCGTGCTGGCGACCGACGTCCGCGGCCTGCGCGCCGTCGTGGCCGCATCGCCCGACCTGGGCGACCCGGCGTGGCGGGCGCGGGTCGCGGACCTCCGCACCGCGCCGCCGTTCCTGGTGAGCAGGCTGTGGCTGGACCGGCCGGTCCGGCGCGACCGGCCGCCGTTCCTGGGCACCAGCGGGTTCGGGCTGCTGGACAACATCAGCGTGCTCGACCACTTCGAGGACGAGGCCCGCGCCTACCGCGATCGCACCGGCGGGTCAGTGGTGGAGCTGCACGCCTACGCCCTGGCCGGGGGCGCGGACCGGGACGAGGTGGTCGCCGGGCTGGTGGCGGAGGCGGAGGCCGTCTACCCGGAGCTGACCGGGGCGCGGGTGCTCCAGGCCGAGCACGTCCTGGCCGACGACTGCCCGCTGTTCGCGCCGGGCTCGTTCACCGCCCGCCCGACCGTGGCCACCCCGGACCCGGCGCTGGTGCTGGCGGGCGACCTGACCCGGGTCGACCTCCCGGTCGCGCTCATGGAACGCGCCGCCACCACCGGTTTCCTCGCCGCGAACGCCCTGCTGGCGCGGTGGGGCGTGCGCGGCCACGACCTGTGGACCGTCCCGAACCGGGGCCGGTCGGCCCTGCTGCGCGGTGCGGCCCGCCGGGCGCGGGTGACCTCCCGGGTGTGACGGCTCCTCGCACGTGACGGCTTCCGGGTGTGACAGCTCCTCGCGGGTGACCTCCCGGGTGTGACGGCTTCCCGCGCGCGGCCGGCCTCCCCCGACCTACCGAGACGGCCGGTGTTGGCATGATGACCCGCCGTGGCGAGGTTGCGCGTGGGGGCCGGGCTGGCGGTGCGCCGCTTGGCGCAGTACGGCCTGGACACCCTGCTGATCGTGGTCGGCGCCCTGTCCGCGGCGATCTTCAGCCTCGCGGTGGTGGTGCTGCTGGTCCAGGTGGCGCACCCGCCGTGGCAGGTGTTGTTCCTGCCGCTCGTCGCGCTCGTGGTGGCGTCGGTGTCGGGCAGCCTGTGGGTCGACGTGTGGTGCCCGTACCGGCTCGGCGGCGCGACGCCCGCGATGCGGTGGCTGGGGCTGCGCGTCACGACCCTGCGCGGCGGGCCGCCCCCGTTGCGGGCCTACCTGGTGCGCTGGCTGCTGCTCCAGGTCGACGCCCTGTTCTTCGGCCTGGTGGGCGCGGTGCTGATCGTGGTCACGCCGCGGCACCAGCGGCTGGGCGACCTCGTGGCCCGCACGGTCGTGGTCCGCGCGGAACGGCCTACCTGACCAGCCCCCGCTCCCACGCCCAGACGGCGATCTCGGTGCGGTTGCGGGCGCCCAGCTTGCCCTGCGCGCTCGCCAGGTGCGTCTTGACCGTGGACAGCGAGACGCCCAGCCCGGTCGCGATCTCCGCGTTGGTCCGGCCGCGCGCGGCGGCGAGCACCACGTCCAGCTCCCGCGCCGTGAGCGGCAGGTCCGGGTCGCGCCGCCGCCGGTCACGCGCCCGCGCCCCGGCGGTGAAGTGGGCGAGCAGCCGCACGGTCACCGAGGGGGACACCAGCGCCTCGCCCTTGGCCGCCGCGTGCACGGCCTCCACCAGCAACCGCGGCCCGGCGTCCTTGAGCAGGAACCCGCAGGCGCCCGCGAGCAGGGCCGCGTAGACGTTCTCGTCGACGTCGTAGGTGGTGACCACCACGACCCGCAGCGGGTCGTCGACGTCCGGCCCGGCCAGCAGCTCCGTGGCGCGGATGCCGTCCAGCCCGGGCATCCGCACGTCCATCAGGGTCACGTCCGGCCGCAGCTTCCTGGCCAGCCGGACCGCGGACTCGCCGTCGGCCGCCTCCGCGATCACCTCGATGCCGGGGTCGGCGTCGAGGATGAGCCGGAAACCGGTGCGCACCAGCACCTGGTCGTCGGCGACGAGCACCCGCGTGGCCATCAGACGGCTGCCGAGAGGTGGCCGAAGGGCGCTTCCTCGGGGCCGAGGGGCAACCGGGCGGTGACGCGCCAGCGGCCGCCGGGTTCGGGGCCCGCGCGCAGGCTGCCGCCGAGGGCGGTGACCCGCTCCGCCATGCCGACGACGCCGTACCCGCTGCCGGACGGGTCGGCGGGCTGTGCGGGCACGCGGTCGTTGCGGACCTCCAGCACCAGGTCGTCGCCGTCGGTGAACGCGCTGACCCGGACCTCGGTGGCGTCGGGCGCGTGCCGCCGCGCGTTGGCCAGCGCCTCCAGCACCACGCGGTGCACCGTGCCGGCCAGCACGGGCGGCACCGCCACCGCCTCCAGCTCCTCGGCTATGTCCACAGTGGACCTCCCGTCGGCCGCGGCGCGCACGACCTCGCCGAAACCCGCGCCGCGCGGCGGTGGCGCGTGCTCGCGGCTGCGCAGCAGCCCCACCAGCCGCCGCGTCGCGGTCAGCGCCTCCGCGCCCGCCTCCTCGATCTCCCGGTACACCTCGGCCGGGTCGTGCCCGTCCGGCCACCCGTGCGCGGCCACGACCCGGGCCGCCTGCGCGCGCACCACGATGCCGCTGACGTGGTGGGCGACCAGGTCGTGCAGCTCGCGCGCCAGCTCCAGTCGCTCGTCGGTGCGGACCCGGTCCAGCGCGACCCGGTGGCGGCGGTCGGCGTCGCGCAGCACCAGCCCGACGGCCGTCGCCGCGCCCCACAGCACGGCGGCGGGCACGCCCAGCAGCGCCTCGGTCGACCCGAGCCCGAAGCGGACCAGGGGAGCGGCGACCACGGCCGTGCCCAGCACCGCCGCCAGCGCCGCCGCCCGGACCGGTGGCAGCCTGCGGCACCCCGCGCCGACCAGCAGCGCAGCCGCGCACACCTCGGCGGTCGGCGGCCGCGCGCCCAGCGCCCCACCGCCGAGCGCCACCACCGCCGTGTCCAGCAGCGACAACGCCGCGACCGCGAGGCCCAGCCACAGCACGTGCCGGGGGAACCGGCGCCGCAGCACCGCCAGTACCGCCACCGCCGACCCGGAGGGCGCCGCGAACGCGCCCACCGCCGTCGCGAGGGCGCCCGGCGAACCGGGCGCCCCCACCTGCCACGCCACGTCCACCGCGACGGCCGCGACCAGGACGACGAGTTCGGCGGCGAGCACGCCGCGCCTGGCCTGCGGTCCGGTCGCGGTCATGCGCGGATCATCCAACCCGACCCGCCCGGCCGGCTAGCGGGCCCGCCGGAAGTGCGCGTTGGACGCGGGCAGGTAGGACAGCACCAGCGCCACCACCGCGACGGCGGCGCTCGCGTAGCCCACCCACGTGTTGCCGTCGGTGGCGGCCAGCGACGCCACCTGGAACACCGTGAACGCGGTCAACGTCACCCGAGCCCAGTTCCGCCCCGCCTTCAGCTTGAACGCCAGCCAGAGGTAGACCAGCGCGACCAGCGCGCCGGTGCCGAGGACCAGGGCCTGGCCCAGGGTGACCGCCGAGTCCACCTGCTCCGCGGTGGAACCGGGACTGGACCGGCGCACCGCGTCGGCCAGCTCCTCCTCCATGCCCAGCACGACCAGACCGCCCGCCAACGCCGAGACCGCGGAGACGAGGAAGCCGAAGAACGCGGCGACGAGCGTGACCGGGGGTGCCGTGGTGCCGTGTGTCGTAGTCATGATCGGAAAGTAGGGCCGCCAGGGGGAGCACGCACCCCTGCGGGAACCGGTCTCGTACTTTCGGCCGAGGCGGGCGTTTACCGCGCACCGCACCGGGTAACTCGACTTCACCCGTGTGCGCGCGTTGTTGCACGGCAGGTCCGCTCCGGCGGACCGGGGCCGGGGGGTGCGGAGCCGTTGAACCAACCAGCGCCCGCGCCGCCCGGTCCTCTTCCCCCGTCCTCCCCGCCCCGCCGACCAGCCCATGCGCTACTGTCCAGCCCCCGACGGGGGTGTTCAGCAGCGCAGCATCCCGCCCGACCGCTCCCGTCGTCCCGGTCCACCGCGACCGGGGCGCGGTGAACCGCTTCCGAGGGATGCACCGAATGACACGCGACGTGCTGGCGCTCGCCGCCGCTCTGACCGAGATGTCCCGGCTCAACGAGGACGAGGCCTACGAGGCGACCGCCCGCCACTTCGTCGACCACCTGGTCGCGTCCGTGCCGGGGTGCGACATCGCGTTCATCTCGGTCAGCCGCGAGGACGGCGGGTTCGAGGTCGTCGCGACCAGCGGCGAACCCCCGGTGAGCCAGGGCGACCCCGCGACCGACGGCGGCCCGCTCCTGGACGTGCTGCGGTACCGCGAGCCGCGCCGCATCGAGGACACCCGGGACGAGGGCCGGTGGCCGCTGTTCGCCGCGCGCCTCGCGCTCCGCGGCTTCCGCAGCTGCCTGGTCCTGCCCGTGCCCGCGGAGCGCTCGCCCACCGCCGCCGTGACGCTGCTGGGCCGCGAGCCGCACCGGTTCGACGACCACGCCTACGACATCATCCTGCTGGTCACCCTGCACGCCGGGGTGGCGTTCGACAACGCCCAGCTCTTCCACGACAGCCGCCGCCTGGTGGAGAACCTGACCACGGCCCTGGGCACCCGGCACACCATCGGCGTGGCGCAGGGCCTGCTGATGCACCACTTCTCCTGCGACACCGACGGCGGGTTCGCCCTGCTGCGCCGGGCCTCCCAGCACACCAACGGCAAGCTGCGCGACATCGCCGCCGACCTGGTGGCCGCGCACGAGCGGGGCGGCTTCCGCGAGGCGCTGCTCCACCACCGCATCGACCGGGACGCCTGCTAGGCGCCGCTACCCCGACGTGATGGTGACGGGCACCACGACCGGCGTGGTGAGCCACGCCCCCGCCGACACCGTGCCGGTGATCGTGCCGCTGACCGCCCGCGGCCCGGCCAGCACCCGCAGCACGAACGTCACCGACTCGCCGGGCGCCAGCTCGCGCTCCGCCGAGCACGTGACCGTGCCGCGGCTCGACGGGCACCCGACCTGGGCCTGCTCGGAGGCGCCGTCGAACGCCACCAGGCGCCTGCCCACCAGGCCGTTGTTGCCGGAGCCGACCACGCGGACGTCGTCGGGCAGGGCCAGGGTGAGGACCGGCGGCGGCAGCGGGGTCACGCCGGTGTTGTGGACGGTCACCGGCAGGTCGGTGGGCGGTCCGCCGGTGCCGGTGGCGAACGCGGTCGGCACGCTCGGGGTCAGCTCGCTGCCCGGCGGGGCCGCGGTGCCGGTGGTGGTCGTGGCCGGTGGGGCGACCGCCGTGGAACCGGTGGCCGGCGGCGTGGTGCCGCCGGGCGTGCTGCTGTCGGGTGAGGTGGTGGGGGTGGTCGTGGTGCCGGGCGCGGGCGACCGCTCCGCCGACGTCGTCGGGGAGATGGCGATCTCGTTGGGGGTGGGGGAGGGGTCGAGCGAGGGCGTGATCGCCTGCCGGGTGGCGTTCGAGCCGGTCAGCACGGCGATCAGCACCGCCACGGCCGAGGCCGCGGCTCCGAGCCACTGCGCCGGTGTGGTCGCGCCGGTTCCGGGACCGCCCGCCGCCCCGGTGCCCGGACCGCCCGCCGCCCCGGTCCCGTCGCCTGCCGTCCCGGCCCCGGTGCCACCGGGCGCCGCGCCGGTCCCGCCGTCTAACGCGCCGCCGTCTAATGGGCCGCCGTCCAACGTGCCGCCACCCGAAGCGCCGCCCACCGCCGCGGCGGTGCCCACGGCGTGCCCGCCCCCGCCGCCGGTCAGGTACCCGGCCGCGCCGACCCCGAGCACCAGGGGCGCGACGACCGCGCGCAACGCCCCGCTGACGTCGGCCAGCTCGGCGGCCAGCGCCCGGCAGGCCGCGCACTCGTCCAGGTGCGCCTCGACCTGCGCGGTCTCCCGCGCGCCCAACCCGCGCCGCGTCCACGCGCCCAGCCGCGACGCCACCGCGCGGCAGCGCCCGCCGGGGTTCTGCTCGACGTGCGCCTGCACGTATGCCTTCCGCAGCCCTTCACGGGCCCGGTAGGCGATCGCGGACACGCCGTTCGTGGTCAGCCCGAGCAGCGGCGCGACCTCGGCGTGCGACTGGCCCTCGACCTCGGTGTGCCACAGCACCACCCGCCACCGCTCCGGCAGGCTGGCGAACGCCCGCGCCGCCAGCGACCGCTCCAGCCGGGCCACCGCCGGGTCGTGGAACGGTTCGCTGACCGCCCGCTCGACCCCGGAGACGGCCTCCAGGTCGCCCGCCAGCTCGACCTTGCGCTCGTACCGGGTCCGGTCGTAGGCGGTGTGCCGCAACGTGGTGAGCAGGTACGGCCGGAACGCCTCCGAGGGCCCGCGCCCCGCCCGCAGGGCCAGCAGGACCTTCGAGAAGGCGTCCGACACCAGGTCGTCGGCCTCCACCGGCGAGCGCGACAACTGCCGGGCCAGCTTGCGCGCGGCGTTCACGTGGCGCGCGTACAGCTGCCCGTAGGACCGCACCGAGCCGCCGCGCACCGCCTCGATCAGCTCGGCGTCCGAGGGCGGTCGCTCCTCGCCCGGACGGGCGGCCGGCGCGCGGTCGGGGTCTTCGGGCGGGACCGCCGGGTCGGCGGTGCGCCACTCCTCCGCGTCACGCCCGTCGGGCAGCCCGAGCACCGATCGCCCCCTCTCGAACGCGGTGGGTGGTGAGAGTTCGCCGAGACCCTATACAGGGTCCGGGGTCGCCACCGCAGGAGACTCCGATCACGGGCCGGGCGTCAGCTCCGGGGCCGCCCTTCTGCGGTCCGGGACGCGCCGGCGCCGTAGACCGCGGCGTGCACGACCGTGATCCACACCAGCGCGAGCAGCAGGCTGCCGAGGACGTCGGTCGGGTGGTGGAGACCGGTGTAGAGGCGTTGCAGCGCGACGACCACGGGCACCACCGCGGCGAACACCGCCACCGGCGCCCGCCACCACCCCCGCTCCGCGCGCCGGACCAGCAGCACCACGGCGGCGCAGAGGACCAGCGACGCCGCGACGTGCCCGGAGGGGAACGCGGAGGTAGGCGGCACGTCGCTGGGGATCCGGGACTCCGGCCGGGCGCGGTCGACGACCGACGAGGTGATCAGGAACAGCCCCACCTCGCCGACGAGGCCGAGGACGACCAGCAGGACGGGCCGCCAGTCGCGCGTCCCGGCGAGGGCGAGCACGCAGACCACGACCGCGGTGCCGATCACCGGCCCGGTGCCGGTGGCGTCGCCCAGCGGCACCAGGACCGCGTCCCGCTCCGGGGTCCTGAGACCCGCGAACCACTCGACCACGGCGCGGTCCCACGCCGGCGGGACGTCCGGGCCGGCGGCGGTGAGCCACGAGCCCAGGCCGAACAGCACGCCCAGCAGCAGGCCCCACACCACCAGCAGCCGCGCGGCGGCGCGCCAGGCCCCGCCCGGCACGTGCGCCCGCTCCGGCGCGGGTTCGAGGTCGTCCGCCGCCTCGGGCACCAGGCCGTGCGACACGGGCACGTCCGGCATCCCGCGGTCGCGCCGCCACTGGCGGAACACCTCGGTGGTCAGCGCAAGCCACAGCAGGCCCAGCAGCCAGCCGCCGAGCACGTCGGTCGCGTAGTGCACGCCCAGCGCCACCCGCGTCAGGCCCACCGCGACGACGACCGCGACCACCAGCCAGGTCAGCGCGGTGCGGGCGCGCGGCACGGAGGCGAAGACCAGGAACAGCACGCCGTAGGTGACGGTGGAGCCCAGCGTGTGCCCGCTCGGGAAGCTCGGCCCGGTCGCGCCGGCGACCTCGACCTCCACCAGCGGGCGCAGCCGGCCGACCAGCTCCTTGACCACCACGCCGAGCAGGCCGCCGCCGGCCGCCGTGACGACCACGTGCACCGCCACCCACGGGCGTCGGCGCACCAGCAGCCACGCCACGGCCAACGCCGCCACCCCGGCCAGCACGGCGGTGTCGCCGAGGGTGGTGATCGCGCTCAGCACGGTGACCGCGGTGTCCGAGCCCGCGACCCAGCGGTTCAACGTCGCCGAGATCGCCTGGTCGGCGTCGCGCACGGGCGCCCAGTCCGCCCACACCACGGCCAACACCACGAAGAACGCCGCCCCGGCCGCGCTCGCGGCGACCAAGGACACCGCGCTGCGCACCGCGAACTTCTCCGCGGTCACCACCCTCCGCCGGCCCACCTCACTGATCGTCACGACAGTGGTGGTGCCCAAATCGGCGCGCCGGCAATCCCGCCGCGCGGGGGCCGACGGGGCCTCCCACCCTGGTGGTGGCCGGTGTTTGCCCGATCGGCGGTGGAGGGGAACATCCGAACGGGCTAACGAGAAAAGGCTTTCCCTGCCGCCATTCGGTGTAGCGTGCCGACGGCTCGCGCTCTTCGGACAGAATTCGGTCACATATTGGGCACTATTGTTTCAGTGCTGATCAAATTCTCTGGTATAGCCCGAACTCGTCAACCACCTGTCGGTGCTCACACCCCGTGAGCCGGTCGCCCGGTCGGACCAAGTCGGAGACGCGCCAGGGAGACGTCACAATGTCCACAGTGGACCGATCTGGGGCACGGCCGGCGGGGATCGCCGAGCCCGCGGCGGTCGCGGGTGCGGGCGTGTCGGTCCTGCCCGTGCCGGCCACCCACGGTCGGATGCACCTGGTCAACCCGGACGGGTCCACGGTCGCGTGGTGCTCGGCCTCCGTGGTGGACAGCGGCGGTCCGTGGCTGGTGGACTACGACCACGGGTCCTCGCTCGGCTACGTGAACGCGATCACCAGCCGGGTGGACGAGGACCGCACCTACACGGTCAGCTCGTACTTCGGCGAGTGGGTGGCGGAGCTGTACTACTACGTGGACCAGGGACCGCGGGGGCGTGCCGTGAGCAAGCCGTGGGTGATCGGTGTGGCGGTGGAGGTCGAGGGCGCCGACGGCCGTCGGTACGTCTCCGCGTCGTTCTGAACCGTCCGGGCAGGGGGACGGCGTCCCCCTGCCCGGACGCGCAGGGGTCACGGGCAGCGGTTGGCGCTCAACGGGGGCCGCTTCTGGCCGGTGTAGCCGTAGCCGGCCTCCGTCGACTGCCAGCTGATGACGCCGTAGCTGTCCTTGGGGAGCAGCATGACGAGGGTGGCCTCGTTCGAGGACGTCCAGTACGTGGTGTTGGCGCCGCCGCTCTGGCCGGTGTGGTCGAGCTCGGTGTTCCAGTACGCGGCGATCCCCACCGCGAAACCGGTCGGGCGCTTGGCGCGCAGCTTCAGCGTGACTTCCTCCTCCGTCTGCGACAGGAGGCAGACGCTGAAGGACGGGGTGTCCGCGTTGGTGGCGTAGTCGGACGCCACCGGCGTCCAGCCGACCGCCGCGGTGGCGCCGGTCGGGCCCGCGGCGATCACGCCGACCGCCACGACCGACCCGGTGAGGAGAGACAGGATCCTGCGCACGATGCACCTTTCACGTGACAACCGGTCGGTCCCGCTTCGCGTGCCCGGTCCGGCCGGGGTCCGCGCGGTGGGCGGGACCGGCGTCGCGAGGGACGACGTGTGATGACAGCGGTCCACGTCGTCCGGCCCGCCGGCGGTCCCCTCGCGGGCGACTGCGGGGTACGGCTCCACGCTAGGCCCGGGACCGGTCGGTCCGAATGGGTCGTTCGACCGACGGCCGAACGAGTGGACCCGCGCCCGCGCCCCGTCCTCGCTTTTCCCGTTGGTTCGGCGGTGCCCGCGCCGGCAGGATCGGCGGGTGCCAACCCTCGACCTCCTGCGCCGGCAGTTCGACCTGACCTGGGCGCTGTTCGAGCACCACCTCGAACGGCTCACGCCCGAAGACCACCTGTGGGAACCCGCGAGTCTGGTGTGGACGGTCCGGGACGGGGTCCCCGACTGGGCGGAGGCGGAGCCGGACCCGGTGCCCGTGCCGACCGTCGCGTGGGTGTCCTGGCACATCGGGTGGTGGTGGTCGGTCGCGATCGACCACGTGACCGGCCGGCCGCCGCGGGAACGGGCGGACGTGGTGTGGCCCGGTCCGGAGTCGGTCGCGGGTTGGCTGCGCGGCCTGCGCGACGAGTGGCTGGAGCTGCTGCCGGTCCTCGACCCGGCCGCGCCGTCCGCTTTCCCGTGGCCGGACGGGACGGTCGGGGACACGGCCGCGTGGGTGAACGCCGAGTTGATGAAGAACGTGGCCGAGATCGGCCAGTTGCGCCTGCTGCGGGCCGCCGGCCGCTGACCGGTGGCGGTCGGCCCCGCCGGAGGGGCAGGGGTGCGCCGACACGGCGGGCGCACCGAACCCGGCGTGATCGTCCGCGTCCTGCGACGCAACCCCGCGGACGCCGCGCCCACGCCGGTCGACGGCCGTCACCGCGTGGTGGCTCCGTGCGGCGCGGTGGCGTCGTGCAGCGCGGTGCGCGAGGTGATGCCGAGCTTGCGCATCGCCCGGGACACGTGGTGGTCCACGGTGCGCTGCGACAGGAACAGCGCCTCCGCGATCTGGCGGTTGGTCAGCCCCGAGCCCGCGAGGGCGGCCACCTCGCGCTCGCGCGGCGACAGGTCCTGCCCGTAGCCGCGCCTGCCGCGGCGGGTGCCGCCCCGGTAGCCGCGCAGCGCCCGTTCGCAGCGCCGCGCGTCGCGGGCCAGCCCGAGGTCGGTGTAGCCGGCGATCGCCGACGTGACGCGTTCCGCCGCGGCGTCCGGGTCGTCCGCCCGCGCGCAGTGGTGGGCCGACGCCTCGGTGGCGACGGCGGCGGCGTGCGGGCGGGGCAGGGCGGCGAAGCCGCGGGCGGCGTCGTGGAACCGGCGCGCGGCCTCCGCGTGGTCGCCCCGCGCGCCGGCCAGCTCCCCGAGGCACAGCTCCAGCCCGGCCGCGGCCAGGGGCGCGTCCCGGCCGGCGATGCCCCCGGCGTACTCGGAGGTGACGGCGTCGGCGTCCGCGTCGCGGCGCGCCCGCAGGTAGGCGCGCACCAGCGTCGGCACGAGTTCGGCCGCCCACACCCAGTTGCCCTTGCGCCGCGTCTTGGCCAGCGCCCGCTCGGCCTCGTGGCAGGCCGAGGTCACCGCGCCCGCCGCCAGGTGCGCGGCGGCCCGCCCGGCCATCGCCGACGCCACCGCCGGCGCGTTGTCGGGCGCCGCGGACAGGGCCGCGCCGAAGTGCCGGGCCGCCAACGGCGCGTCGCCGCGGTCCAGGGCGAGCCCGCCCAGGGCCAGCCACCCGTCGACGGCGAGGAACGCCATGTCCCCGACCTGGTCGATGAACCGGCGGGCGTCGGCCTCGAGGCCGTCCCACGCGCCCGTGGCGGCCCGCAGCCGCAGCGCGGTGCCCTCGCCGAGCGCCGACAGGTAGGGCACGTCGGTGTCGGCGGCCGTGCGCCTGCCGCGGCGCAGGAACTCCAGGGCGCGGTCGTAGTGGCCGGTCCACGTCGTCGCGTCCGCCAGGTTGTGGTGGGTCCGGGTGAGCTGCCGGCGGACCCTCGCCGAGGCGGCGTGCGCGGGGAGGTCGGCGACGGTGCCCCACGCGGAGGGGTCGGCGATCTGCACGAGGGTGGAGACGCGGTTCGCGCGCACGGCGGCGACCAGCTCGTCGTCGCCGCTGCCGGCGACGAGCCGTTCCGCTTCGTCGAGCCACCGCAGGTGGTCGGTCACGGGGTCGTCGCCGAAGCTCGGCAGGGACAGGGCGGCCAGGCCGCGGGCCGCCAGCGCGGGCCGGCGGCTCAGGTCGGGCACCGCCGACTCGATCTCGGCGCGCCCCGCCGCGACCGAGCCGACCTGGTTGATCAGCAGGATGCCCAGGTTGAGCCGGACCTCGCCGCGCGCGGTGCGGCTCATCGCCCGGTCGGCCAGCACCGCGCGCAGGCGCCGGACCGTGCCGTCGTGCACCACGCTCTGCAGGGCCAGCTTGCCCAACCGCACGGCGAAGGCGTCCTTGGCGTCGCGCGGCAGCTCGGCGTCCGCCAGGGCGTCCTCCAGCAGCCGCAGGGCGGAGGCGGTGTCGCCGACCAGCGCGGCGTGCTCCACCGCGGCGGACGTCGAGCGGACCCACGCGTCCAGCGCGCCCGCGCGGCGGTGGTGGTGGGCGAGCCGGACCAGCGGCGGGTCGGGCAGCGCGGCCAGCGCCGCGGCGGCCCTGGCGTGCAGGGCGCCGCGCAGGGGACCGGGCAGCGACGCGTGGACCGCCTGCCTGGCCAGCGGGTGGCGCAGCGAGTACCGGCCGGGGGACAGCTCGTGCAGCAGGCCGGTGCGCAGGCCGCGGACGAGCGCCGTCGCGGCGGCCCGCCCGGGCAGGCCGGCCACTGCGGTGAGCACGTCCTGGGTCTCCGGGACGTCGAGGACGGCCGCCGCCTGCGCCACCAGGGTGACGTCGGGGCCGGACCGGGCCAGGCGGTCGGCCATGGTGTCGCGCAGCAGCAGCGGTACGTGCACGCGGTCGGCCGGGCCCGGTCGCAGCGAGTCCGGGTCGGCGGCGCCCTCGCGGAACTCGCGCAGCACCTCCTCGACCGCGAACGGCAGGCCCGCCGTGCGGCGGTGCAGCTCGGCGGCGAAGTTCTCAGGCACCTCCGGCACGCCCAGCAGCCCCGCGGCCAGCTCCCGCACGTGCCCGGGGGACAGCGGCGCCAGGCACAGGACGTGGTCGGCCAGCCGCGTCGGCGGCAGGTAGTCCTCCCGCCTGCAGGTCAGCACGAGCGGCACCTCGCGCGGCGGCTGGGCCAGGTGGCGCAGCAGGTCGTGGGTGCCCTCGTCCGCCTGGTGCACGTCCTCCAGCACCAGCACGGCGGGGCCGGCCGCGACGAGCAGTTCGCGCACCGCCCGGAACAGCCGGTGCCGCTCGGTGCCGGCGTCGACCGCGGGCAGCGGGTCGGGCAGCAGCGGCGCGAGTTCCGGCAGCAGCGGGTGCAGCGCGCCGGTGACCGGCGACAGCCCCGGGGCGAGCCGCTTCCCGCGCAGGTGCCGCAGCGCGTCCACCACCGGTCCGTAGGGCAGCGGGGCGCGCAGCGGCTGGCAGCGCCCCAGCAGGACGGTCCGGTCCGCCGCGGCCGGGTGCCGGAGCAGCTCGCGCACCAGGCGCGTCTTGCCCACGCCCGCCTCGCCCTCGACCAGCACCACGGGCGCCGACCCCCGCACCGCCCGGACCAGCACGTCCAGTTCGGCGGCCCGGCCGACGAAGGCGCCCTCGCTCGGTGACGTCCGGTGGTGGGCCATGCGGGCACGGTAACCCGGGCCCTCACGGCGGGACCACCTCCCGGGGTTGCCGGACCAGGGCGTTTATTGGGCATGCCCACTCTTTGTCGCAGGCGTTGTCCGGGCAGGTCGCGGCAGGCAGGTTCGAGGTCGTCACCGATAGCGGCCCTCGACCGGCCCGCACCGGTGCTCCCGTCCCCGCACCGACCGGCCACCGGGCCGGCCCCGGAGGAAACATGCACGCCACATCACGCGTCCTGGGCGTGGTCGCGACGGCAGGTCTCGCCGTCGCCCTCGTCACCACCCCGTCCGCGACCGCCCAGCCGACCTCCGAGCTCCTCGCCCAGCCGCCGGGCGTGACCTCGGTCGCCGACCGCTACATCGTCGTCCTGGACGACGCCGCCACCACGCGGACCGCCGCTGCCGACCTGGCGGCGCGCTACGCCGGGAAGGTCGGCCGCGTCTACGAGTCGGCGCTGCGCGGCTTCTCGGTCGAGCTCACCGCCCGGCAGGCCGCCCGGTTGGCCGCCGACCCCGCCGTGCGCTTCGTCGAGCCGGTCGTCGTGGGCCACGCCTCGGACACCCAGCAGAACCCGCCGTCCTGGGGCCTGGACCGGGTGGACCAGCGGTCCCTGCCGCTGAGCGGCTCGTACACCTACAACACCACCGCCTCGAACGTCACCGCCTACGTCGTGGACAGCGGCATCCGGATGACGCACCAGTCGTTCGGCGGGCGCGCCAGGAGCGGCTACGACTTCGTCGACGACGACACCGACGCCGGTGACTGCCTCGGCCACGGCACGCACGTCGCGGGCACCATCGGCAGCTCGGCCCACGGCGTGGCCAAGGGCGTGAAGCTCGTGTCGGTGCGCGTGCTGGACTGCAACGACAGCGCCTCCACCGAGGACACCCTGGCCGGGATCGACTGGGTCACCCGCAACGCGGTCAAGCCCGCGGTGGCCAACTTCAGCCTCTACTTCGGCAGCTCGCTGCCCAGCCTCGAGAACGCGATCAAGAACTCGATCTCCTCGGGCGTCGTGTGGACGCTGTCGGGCAACAACCAGGGCACCGACGCGTGCCGCACCTCGCCCGCGAAGCTGCCCGAGGCGATCACCGTCGGCAACACCACCAGCTCCGACAACCGCAGCTCCACGTCCAACTACGGCTCCTGCCTGGACATCTGGGCGCCGGGCACGAACATCGTCTCGGCGAGCCACCAGAGCGACACCGGCACCCGGACGATGACCGGCACCTCGATGGCCGCGCCGCACGTGGCCGGGGCCGCCGCCCTGTACCTGGCGGGCAACCCCTCGGCGAGCGCCCAGCGGGTCCGCGACGCCCTGGTGGAGCAGGCGAGCACCGTCACCATCGGCGACGCCGGGCCCGGTTCGCCCAACAAGCTGCTCAACACCCTCGGCGGCGGCACCACGCCCCCGGCCTGCGGCCCGTACGCCAACCCCGCCGACGTCGCCGTCCCCGACGCGGGCACGGCCGTGACCAGCCCGCTGGCGGTCACCGACTGCCCGGGCAACGCGCCGTCGACCTTGAAGGTGGACGTGGACATCCGCCACACGTGGCGCGGCGACCTGGTCGTCGACCTGCTCGCGCCGGACGGCACGGCGTACCCGCTCAAGCCCCGTGACGACAACGACAGCGCCGACGACGTCATCGCCACCTACACCGTCGACGCCTCCGCCGAACCGGCCAACGGCACCTGGAGGCTGCGGGTGCGGGACGCGGTGCGCAACGACGTCGGCACCATCAACTCGTGGGGCCTGACCTTCTAGACCACCACCGGCGGTCCGCCCCGCCCGGGAGGTTCCCGCGCCCGACCGACGCGGCCCGGTCCACCGTGACCGGGCCGCGTCGCAGCGGTTCCGGTGGTCTCGGCGGTTCCGGTGGTCGCGTTGGTCTCGGTGATTTCGGCGGCGGCTGGTGCGCGCCGGCCGGAACCACGACGATGGGCACCCGTGACCGCCATCGACATCCGCCGCGCCACCGAGGCCGACCTCCCGGCCGTCGTGGCCCTGCTCGCCGACGACGTGCTCGGCGCGCACCGCGAATCCCCGGGGGACCTGACCCCGTACCGCACCGCCTTCGCGGCGATCGACGCCGACCCGTCCGAACTGCTCGTCGTCGCCGTCCGGGGTGAAGAGGTCGTCGGCACCCTCCAGCTGTCCTTCCTGCCCGGGTTGTCGCGCGGGGCCGCCCTGCGCGCGCAGGTCGAGGGCGTCCGGGTCGCCCGGAGCGCCCGCGGCGGTGGTCTCGGGGAGCGGCTGGTGCGCTGGGCGCTGGACGAGGCCCGCTCCCGGGGCTGCGCCCTGGTCCAGCTCACCTCCGACAAGAGCCGGACCGACGCCCACCGCTTCTACGAGGGGCTGGGCTTCGCGGCGACCCACGAGGGCTACAAGCTCCCGCTCCGGTAGCCGGTCCCGCGCGGTGCCTCAGCGGTAGGCCGGCCGGGCCTGTCCGGGCCGTGCGGGGACGACGTCCAGGCCGGGGGCGCCGACCAGCGCCCCGACCGCGGCCCGCCCGGCGCCTATCCCGGCCCAGTGCGGGTCGACGTCGCTGGTGAAGCACCACCTGCGGTCGGCGGGCCACGCGAAGGCGGGCGGCGCGCAGCCGCCCACGGTCGCCTCCCAGTCCGCGAGGTCGGTCAGCGCGCCGCGCAGCAGGGCGTAGCGCCGGTGCGGCAGCTCGACCACCGGGCTCGACGGCGGGAGGGTGACGTCCGAGTAGCCCTCCCAGACGCAGAAGCAGCACTCCAGCGGCGTCGTGGTGAACCGCGCCAGCAGGTGGAGCGCGCGCCGCGCCTGGTCGAGGTCGGACGGGTGGTCCTCGGCGACCGCCACGTCCGCCTCGGCCTGACCGGGCCCGGTGGGGTCGGGGATGAAGCGCAACCGCGCGTAGGCGTCGTACCCGGCCGGTCCGAGGGTGATCAGCTCCATCGGCTCGGTGGGGGAGCGGACGAGCCAGTCCGCGACCGAGGCGTCCGGGTGGGGGCGGAGTGCCACCGGGGCAGCGTAGCGGCGGCGGCGCTCCGCCGCGGTCGGCTACTCGGAGAACCTCAGGCTCCAGCCGGTGTCCGCGGTCGCGCCCGGGACGTCGGCGCGGCGGTAGGTCGTGTCGCCCCACCAGGCGAACGTGCCGGTGTACCAGTGGCGGTTGTCCCAGTGGTACGGCGTGCCCTCGGCCACCGCGTGGTACATCATCGGGGCCTCCGTGCCGGCCGGCGGACCGGCGGCGGCGTCGCCGTCGGGCAGCAGGAACGTGTGGTGGCCGGGCCCGTTGACGTGCAGGGTGGGCTCCCAGCCGGTCATGAGGGTGGCCCGCTCGGAGCCGAACAGGCAGCCGTTGGACTTGTACCAGTCCCACACGTGCGTGGGGTCGCCGCCGGCGCGCAGCCGCAGGTCGGCGACGCAGTACTGCTCGCTCCAGCTGCCGTTGGCCGAGTAGACGACGTGCAGCCGGCCGTCCGGGTCCATGATGACCTGGGGCGCCTCGTTGACGAACGGGTCACCGACCACGCGTTCCCACGGCTCGCGCGGCTGCGAGATGAGGTAGCGGGCGCCGACCGGGGTGAGCGGGTCGGACATGCGGGCGATGTAGAGGTTCTGCTCGACGTCGGTGGTGCACTCCCAACCCGACCAGACGAAGTAGCGCAGGCCGTCGAACGTGACCGGGACGCCGTCGATGGCCCACCGCTCCCCAGGCAGGGGCAGCAGGGTCTCGCCGGTGTAGCCGGCATCCGGCGAGGCCGAGCTGATGGCGTACATGCGGTGCGCCGCGTCGTCGCCGGCGGTGAAGTAGATGTAGTACCGGCCGCCGTCGCGGACGATCTCCGGCGCCCACACCGAGCCGAGGCCGCGCGTGTCCTCCCAGACCAGGCGCGCGGTCGCGGCGGCCAGGCCGTCGGGGGACGAGGCCTGGCGGACCTGGATGCCGCCACCGCCCACCTGGGCCGAGACGTAGGTGTCGCCGACGCGGATCGCGCTCGGGTCGGCGGCGCGCAGCGCGGTCCGGCCCAGCGCGGAGGACGGGCAGGCGCCGGGCTCGCCCGGTGCGCCGGACGCCCGCGGCCCGGACAACCCGGACAGCAGGAGCGCGACCACCGCCGCGGCCGCGGTGAGTCGTCCGGGCAGGGCGCGTGCGATGCCGGGGAAGAGGTCCATGAGACTCCTCAGCGGTGGCAGGGGACCACTCGCGCGATCACACGCCCTTCGGCGGCCGTGGATCGTGTCGGCTCATGCTGTTCGAAAGTAACACGCGGAACCGACGTCCCACGCCCTTCCAGCGGGCGCGGTGGTCGGATACCCCCTGCCCGACCACCGCACCGGTCAACTCACCACGTGGGCGCCGGCGCCCCGTCCGCGTGGCCGTCGTCGCCGACCCCGCCGCCGGTGGTCAGCACACGTGCACGATGTCGATCTTGTCGTTGGCGTTCCCGCCGTCGGCGGAGCTGTCCTTGGTCAGGTTCTTCAGGTAGTGCCCGGCGTTCAGCACCAGCACCAGTCGCCAGTTGGCCGGGTCGAGCCTGGTCCCGCTGCCCGAGTAGTTGTGGAACCGGGCCTGGAGACCTCCGGTCTGGGCGTTGCGGATGGAGGAGACCTGGTCGCTCCACCGGCGGCCGTCCGGCATGAACGACTCGTAGAGGTCCGCCACGCCGCACTCGATCAGCGCGATCCCGTAGCCCCTGAAGTCCGCGTGCTCGTTCAGGCAGACGTAGGACGTCCGACACCCTTGGGTGTCGGCCGCGCCGATCTCGCCCGAACCGGTGCGGGCCGGCGGTACGGAAGCCACCAACCCGGGACGCAACTCCACCTCGGTGGTGCCGATCCGGTGCGAGCCGGGGTGCAGCCGCAGCAGCTCCCGCACCTCGCGCTCCACCCGCTGCGCGTCGTCCGCGACCGGCCCGGCCACCGCGACGGACGCCGAGCCCGCGAGCGCGAGGCCGATCGCCGTGATCGAAAGGGCCGTTCTCCGCCATAACCGCATGAAGTCCTCCGTGAGAGCCGTGGGTCGCGGCGGTGACCGGAACCCGCCCCGGCGATCCCGGGGTGCTCGTGCGCCGTGAGCGCGTCCGCTTCCGATCTCCGCCTCCGCCACGGTGCTCGGCTGATCGAACGAAAACCTGCGGCAAACCTGCGATCGCCGACCGGCCCCTGCTAAACCGGACCGACGAGGTGCGGGTGGCCGAGGGGATGTCCGCGGTGGCGGTGGAGTTCCGGGTGCTGGGTCCGGTGCGGGCCGTGATCGGCGACCGGCCGGTCGACCTGGGCCACGCCCGGCAGCGGTGCGTGCTGGCGGTGCTGCTGGTCGAGGCCAACCAGTGGGTGTCGGCCGACCAACTGCTCGACCGGGCCTGGGGTGACCGGGTCCCGCCCGGCGGCCGGGACACCCTCTACGGCTACCTGTCCCGCCTGCGCCGGGTCCTGCGGGCCACCGGGCGGGCCGACCTCGTGCACCGGCCCGGCGGCTACGAACTGGTCGTCGACGAGGACGCGGTGGACCTGCACCGGTTCCGCCGGCTGGTCGCCGGGGCGCGCGCCGAGACCGACCGGGCCCGCGCCCTGGAGCTGGCCGAGCGGGCCGCTGGGCTGTGGCGGGGCGAGGCGCTGCTCGGGCTGGACACGCCGTGGACCTGCGCGGTGCGCCACGGGTTGGAGCGGGAGCGGTTCGCCGCCGACGCCGACCGGCTGGACCTGGCGCTGCGGCTCGGGCGGCACGCCGCGTCGCTGCCCGAGCTGATCGACCGAGCCGCCGCGCACCCGCTGGACGAGCACGTGGCCGCCCAGCTCATGCTCGCGCTCCACCGCGCCGGCCGGCAGGCCGAGGCCCTGGACCAGTACCGGCGACTGCGCGCCCGCCTGGCCGACGAGCTGGGCGCCGATCCGGGGGCGGACCTGCGGCGACTCCACCAGCGGCTCCTCGTCGAAGACCCGGACCTCGCCACCGCGGGGGCGGAGGAGGACCCGTCACCGGCCGTGCCCCGCCAACTGCCCGCCGCGCCGGTGCCGTTCACCGGCCGCGTGCCCGAGCTGGCCGAACTCGACCGCGTGCTGATCCCGGCGCCGGGCGACGGGAACCCCGCGGCCGGGAACCCCGCGACCGGGACGGTGGCGATCGGCGGCGTGGGCGGGATCGGCAAGACCTGGCTGGCGCTGGCGTGGGCGCACCGCAACCTGCACCGGTTCCCCGACGGGCAGCTGTTCGTGGACCTGCACGGGTTCAGCCCCGCCGGAGACCCGACCGACCCGGTCGACGCGCTGCGCGGCTTCCTCACCGCCCTGGGCGCCGACCCCGACGGGGCCCGACCGGACCTGGAGGCCCGGTACCGCGGCCTGGTGGCCGGGCGGCGGGTGCTGGTGGTGCTGGACAACGCCGCCACCGCCGACCAGGTCGTCCCGCTGCTGCCCGGCAGCCCCACCTGCGCCGTGCTCGTCACCAGCCGCACCAGCCTGCCGTCGTTGCTCGACCGGCACGGCGCGCACCACCTGCCCCTGGGCGTGTTCACCCCCGTCGAAGCGCGCGCCCTGCTGACCGCGCGCCTGGGCGAGCACCGCACCGACGCCGAACCCGACGCCGTCGACGAGCTGGTCGGGCTGTGCGGCCGGCACCCCCTGGCCCTGGCGATCACCGCGCGCCACGCCGCCACGCGACCTCGGCTACCGCTGGCCGAGCCGGCCGCGGAGCTGCGCGAGCTGGGCCTGGAGGTGCTCGACCACGACACCGACCTGACCGCCAGCCTGCCCGCGGTGCTGTCCTGGTCCCTGCGCCGCCTCACCGCGCGGCAGCGCACGGTGTTCGCGCTGCTCGGGACCGCGCCCGGACCGGACATCGACCTGCCCGCCGCCGCCTCCCTCGCCGGCCTGCCCCTGGCCGAGGCGCGCAAGGACCTGCGCGTCCTGGAGGACCACTGCCTGCTCGACCGGCACCCGCACGGCCGCTACGCGATGCACGACCTGGTCCGCGCCTACGCCGCCACCACCGACGACCACCTCCCCGCACCGGGGAGGGAGGCCGCGCTGGAGCGGGTGGTGGACTTCTACCTGCACACCGCCCACACCGCCGAACGCCTCCTGAACCCCCACCGCCCACCGATCCGGCTCGACCCCCCCGCCCCCGGCACCCACGCCCACCCGCTGCCGGACCACGCGGCCGCGCTGGCCTGGATGGACACCCACCACCCCCACCTCCTGGCCGCCCAGCGCACCGCCGCCGCCCGCCGCCGCCACCGGACCGCGTGGCGGATCGCCTGGACCCTGGGCACCTTCCACCGCAGGCGCGGCCACCTCCACGACGACCTGGCCGTGTGGCGGACCGCGGCCGACGCCGCCACCCACCTGCCCGACCCCGTCACCCACATCCTCACCCACCGGTTCCTCGGTCACGCCCACGCCGAGCTGGAGCGGCACGAGCAGGCCATCGCCCACCTGCACCAGGCCCTCGACCTGGCCCGGCGGCACCACGACCTCACCCAGCAGGCCCACACCCACCACGCCCTCACCTGGGCCTGGGAGCGGCGGGGCGACGACCGGAAGGCCCTGGAGCACGCCCGGCAGGTCCTCGACCTCTTCCGCGCCCTGGGCTCCCCGGTGTGGGAGGCCACCGCGCTGAACATGGTGGGCTGGCACGCCGCCCGCGTGGGCGAGTACGCGCTCGCCCGCGAGCACTGCCGGGACGCCCTGGACCTGTACCGCCGCCACCACGACCCCGACGGCGAGGCGGACGCCCTGGACAGCCTGGGCTGGATCGACCACCACACCGGCCGGCACCACCGGGCCGTCGACCACTACCGGCGGGCGCTCGCCCTGTACCGCACCGTCGGCAACACCGCCGAAGCCGCCGACACCCTGGACAACCTCGGCCACCCCCTCGCGGCCCTGGGCGACCGCACCGGGGCCCGTGCCGCCTGGCGGGAAGCGCTGGACCTCTACCGCCAGCAGGGGCGCGGCACCGACGCCGAGCGCGTGCGACGGCGGCTCGACGACCTCGACCCGGCGCCGGCCGACCCGGGGGCCGTCGGCGGGGGTCGGGACGACCGGGCCGGCTCCACGGGTGCCTCCTGAGCGCGGGAGCCCGGCGGGTGGCCCGACCTCCGCGCGTCACCCGTCGCGCGCAGCGCCCGCTGGTCACTTGTCGCGCGGGAAGGTCCTCCGCACCTCGCCCTTGAGGTCGGCCTCCAGGTAGGCGGCGCCGTAGTCGTCCAGCAGGTACACCCTCAGCGACGGGGTCCCGTCGATGATGTCGGTGTCCACGATCACGTACCGCATGGTCGGCTGCGGCACGCCGAGTTCCCGGCCCGCCCGCTCCACCAACCCCGGCAGCGCGTCCCAGTCGACCTCGTTCAGGTCGAGCACGGCGCGGTCGGCGTCCACCCCGTCCGGGCCCTTCCTGGTCGCCTTGCCGCCCCGGTACTCGAAGTCGTCGAAGCCGTGCGCGACCGCCGCGGTCGGGGCGACCGCCGACGCGCGGTCCGGCCACAGCGTCAGCTCGGACACCTTGGCGCCGCCCATCACCTCGCGGAGCGCGCCGACCGCCTCGCGCGCCCCGGCGGGCGTGAGCAGGTCGTCCCGCACCGCGCCGGCCGCCGAGGTCGCCGAGGTCGTCGGGGCGGCGGGCAGGTCGACGCCCTGGCCGGTGGTCACCGGCGCGGACGACGAGCCCGTGCCGGTGGCCTCCCGGTCGTCCTTGCCCGTCAGGTGGACCACCAGGATCGCGGCCCCGACGACCAGCACCACCCCGAGCAACGAGAACAGCACGGCGCCCGTTCGCCCGCGCGCCCGGGGGAGCGGGGTCGGGGGCGGGTAGGGCTGGGCGTAGCCGTGGTGGTGCGGCCCGCCGACCGGGGCCGGTGTCGACCCGGCCGGCGGGTGGGGCTGCCGGTGCTGGGGACCGCTCGGCGGCCCCTGGACGGCGAACCCCGCCGGGGTGGGGGGTCCCGGGTACGGGTCCGGGGTGCGCTCGGCCGCGGCGAGCAGCCGGTCGAGCACCTCGCCGGTCGGCCGCTCGGCGGGGTCGTTGCGGAGGGCCGCGTTGAGCGCGGGCGCGAGGGCGCCGGCGCGGCGCGGCGGCGGCACCGGCTCGGTCATCACCGCGGCGAGGGTCGCCATCGTGGACGCGCGGCGCATCGGGTGGTGGCCCTCGACGGCCACGTACAGCAGCATCGCCAGCGACCAGAGGTCCGACGCGGGGTGCGTCTCGTCGCCGCGCAGCCGCTCCGGGGCGATGTACTCCGGGGACCCGATGACGTCGCCGGTCGCGGTGAGCTGGGTCGAGCCCTGGAGGGCGGCGATGCCGAAGTCGGTGAGCACGGCGCTGCCGTCCGTCCGCAGCAGCACGTTCCCCGGCTTGACGTCGCGGTGCATCACGCCCGCGGAGTGGGCCGAGCGCAGGGCGGCGAGCACGTCCCGGCCGACCCGCGCCGCCTCGGCCGGGGTGAGCACGCCCTCGTCCAACCGCGCGTCCAGCGACGTGCCGCGGACCAGCTCCATGACGATCCACGGGTACGGCGAGTCGGGCGACTCGATGATCTGGTAGATCGACACGACGTTCGGGTGCTGCAACCGGGCGAGCGCGCGGGACTCGCGCAGCACGCGCTCCCGCAGCTGGGCGGCCACGGCGGGGTTGCCCTCGACGTGGTCGGCGTCGGCCGGGCGCACCTCCTTGATGGCCACCTCGCGGTGCAGCCCCAGGTCGAGGGCGCGCCACACCGTACCCATCCCACCGCTGCCCAGCCTCTCCAGCAGCTCGAACCTGCCGTCGAGTACCCGTCCGGTGTGCTCTCGCTCAGACACCGCGTCACGCTAGCAACCGGCCGCGGGGGACCTTCGCCACGACCGGCTGTCAGCGCCCTCGCGGCAGCGCGTGCACCGCGTGCACCACGGCTCCCGCGGCCAGGAGCGCCGGCCAGGTGGCGGGGGTCCAGGTGACGTCGTCCTCGCCGAACCTGCGCGCCAGGTCGCGGCCCGCGTCCAGGCGCAGCCACAGCACCGCGCCGAGCACCCCCACCCCGAGCACCGCGGACGCGGCGGTCGACCACCGGCCCACCTCGTCCGCCATCGCCGTGCTCACGCCGTGGACGCCGAGGGCGAGCAGCAGGACCAGCAGCGCGACCACCGGCAGCGGGTAGCGCTCGAACAAGCCCCAGGGGCTGTGGAACCGGTCGCCCTCCACCACGACCCACGGCACGGCGGTGACCACCGCCAGCACGGCGGCGGCGCCGGTCGCGAGGGCTCTCGGGGACCGGGCGGCGCGCTCCCGCCGCACCTGGCGCTCAAGGGAGGAGACCCGCGTCTCCAGGCGCTGCAACGCCTTGCCGACCTGATCCACCGACCGCTCCTCCCGCCGCCCCCCGAGTGGGACGCGCGGTGGCGCGGCCCGGATCCCGGCCGGACCCGCCGGTTCGCGATCAGCGCGGCGTCGGCACCTCGCCGTTGCCGACGCGGACGACCTCGACGCCGCGCCACCCCCTCGTCCACGCGGCGGCGACCTCGGCCAGCACCGCCGCCGGCACGGGCCGCGCGCCCAGGCCGATCGCGAACCGCACCGCACCCGCGTCGCGCCCGACCGGGCGGGGCCACGCGCGCACGTCCGGCGACCCCGCCGCCTCCAGCGCGGCGAGCAGCGCGAGCACCCGCCCCCGCACCGGGCCGACGAGGTGGTGCGGCACCGTCACCAGAGCCCACGCGGCGTGCGCCCGGTGCGCGTCCGGTGGCGCGGTCAGCCCGTCGCCGCCCGCCTCCGCGATCTCCCACGCCCGGTACAGCTCGGCCGTCAGCAGGTCCCGGAAGCCGGGGCCGACCTGCCCGGTGCACGAGCGCACGGGCGCGGTCGGCGTCAGGACCGTCACCGGCGCGCCGGTCGGCTCCGGCGTGCCGGCCAGGGCGATCGGGTCGCGCCAGTCCCACGCCGCCCACGTCGCGAAGAACTCCGCCAGCAGGTCCGGGCCGGTGCGGTCGAGCGCGGTCCGCGCGGCGAGCACGGACCAGCCCAGGCCCGGCACGCCGCCGAACGGGGCCGAGTCCAGCCCGCGCGCCCGCGCCCACGCCTTCACCTCGCGGGCCAGCCGCCTGAAGGCGCCCACGCGGTCGCCGACGGCGGCGAGCACCGCCTCGGCGTCGGTCACCGCGCTCAGCACCACGTCCCGGTCCGCCCCGTCGGCCACGGCCACGTCCACGCCGAGCCCGCCCACCTCCAGGCGCAGCCCCGGCGCACGCGCGCCGACCACCGGGCGCACCGAGTCCGCGTCCGGCAGGGCGGCGACCACCCGTGACGCGACACCGGCCGGGTCGGGGTCGACGACCACCAGGTCCAGGTCGGCGTCGGGCAGCGCGCACCCCGTCCGGCGCGAGCCGACCACGTGGACCTCGCCCAGGGCGGCCGACAGCGCCGCCGCGACCCGGTCGGCGACCTCGTCCACCGGCGGTCCCGGCGGGGTCGGCGGCTCGGCGCACCACGTCACCTCGCCGGTGCCCAGGACGACCTCCGCGCGGGGCAGCATCGGCCCGTCGCCGCGCCGCGACAGCACCACCAGCCGGTCCACGCGGTCCGACCACGCGCCGATCCGCTCGGCCGCCGGGCGGGACCGGCCCACGGTCAGGTGCGGGGTGAAGCCCTCGCGCGGCGCGCACGCGGGGAAGCGCCGCCGCACCGCGTCGTGCAGCGCCGCCCACGGTCCGGCGCCCGCCGCGGCCGGGTCCAGCCACACCGCGCCCGGCCGGAACTCGCGCACCCCGGCCACCCGCACCGGGAAGGCGGGCACCTCGGCGACCGCCCGCGCCAGCAGCGGCACGGCGCGGTCGAAGTCGGACTCCGGCACGAACCCGAACAGCACCGTCACGTGCGGCGGCCACCGGTCGGCGCGGTGGTCGTGCTCCCGGCGCACCTCGGCCACGTCCTCCCGCGCCCCCGGCAGCCACACCACGGCGGTGCGCGGGGTCGGCGCGGAGTCGAGCACGTCGGCGGGCACGTCGCGCGGCGCCAACCGCGCCAGCACGCCGTAGTGGTCGGAGGCGAACAGCCCGGCCGCGGTGGGCGTCGTGCCCCGCAGTTCCGCGGCGGCGCACCGCAGGCCGCCCCGCAGGAACACCCGGTCGAGCCGCCCGGCCCGCCCGGTCAGCGAGGACACCGCGGCCAGCGGGTTGGCGCCGGGGTCGAACGTCGGCGGCGCGTCGTCGCGCGCCTCCACCCAGGCGTCGCGCATCCCGAGCGCGGTGGCGGGCCGCGGGCCGCCGTCGTTGAAGTCGCCGACCAGCACCACGTCGCCCGGCACGCCGTCCAGCGCCTCGGCGACGCGGGCCAGCTGGGTCCGCCGCTTCGCCGCGCCGTTCGCGGTGTGGTCGCTCGTCAGGTGGGTGGCGGCGACCACGAGCGGACCGCGGGCGGTCTCGACCACGACGGCGGCGACGGCCTTGTGCGAGCCCAGCGGCAACCGCCCGGCCTCCCGCACCGGCAGCCGGCTCAGCACCACCAGGCCGGTGCGGTCCACGTCGGGGCCGGTCGGGTCGACGTCCACCGCGTAGCCGTCCCGCACCCACGCCTGGGCCAGCAGCACGGCGAGCAGGTCCGGTTCGACCTCCTGGAGCGCGATGACGTCCGCGTCGGCGGTCGCCAGCTCGGCGAGCAGCAGCGGCCGGCGGCCGGCCGTGTCGATGCGGTCGGGGTCGTAGCGGTCCCACAGCACGTTCCACGTCAGCACGCGGACCCCGGTCGCCTCCCCGGCCCCCGGCGGCGGGGAGGGCACCCACCCCCGCAGCGGGTCCCAGGCGTGCGGGGTGCCCGCGGTGAACGCGGGCGGGCGCAGCAGGCGCGGCGCGCGCACCCGCCCGGCCGCCGACTCGCCGACGCGGTCCAGCCCGCTCGCCCGGTCCCACACCAGCTCGCCGTCCGCCTCCACGAACAGCACCCGGTGCCAGGGCACCTCGCCGCCGGGCGCGAACGCGGGCAGCGGGATCCGCTCCGGCCGCGCGCCGCGCTGCCCGACGCCGAGCACGAACCGGGCCGGGTCGAGCCGCGGGTCCCAGCGGACCTGGTGGTAGACCTGCTCGCTGGTGCGCATCACGGCTCCCCGTCGTCGGTGTCGCCCACGGTGCCGGCCGCGCCGACGTACCAGGTGCGGTGGGCCTGCCACGGGTACGGCGGGCTGAACCGGCGCGCCTGGGCCGCGAGGGCGGCGGGCGGCACCCGGTGTGCCCTGGACCCGTTGCGCCGGGCCGCTTCGCGCTCGTCGACCAGCAGCACCGCGTGCGTCACCAGCGCGTCGCGCCGCCGGGCGACGGCGTGGACGGCGGCCCGCTGGTGGTCGGACAGCGAGGTGGCGTCCCACACGACGGTCCGGTGGTCCCGCAGCGCGGCGTCGAGCCGGTCGAGCCCGGCGCGCAGCACCCGGCCGCCGTCCCGCCGCCCGGCCCGGTCGCCGGCCTCCTCGCGCAGGTCGTCCAGCGACACCCGCGCGCCCACGTCGGGCAGCCCGGCCGCGAACGTCGTCTTGCCGCTGCCCGCGCACCCCACCAGGTGCACCAGGGCGGGGAAGTCGCCGGACCGCCACCGCCACGTCGCGGCGACCGCCTCGGCCGGGTCCAGGACCCGCCCGGCGCGCAGGCTCGCGGCCCGCGCCTCGGCCCAGCACCGGTCGGCGGCCGGACCGGGCCCCAGCAGCTCGCGCAGGCCCGCCCGCAGCGGCGCCCACGGCCCCACGTCCTCGGCGTGCAGGGCGGACCACACCACCAGGTCGCGCGGTCCGGGCCCGTCCGCGACGGCGGCGGACACCGCGTGCAGCACCTCCAGGTCCACGGCGGTCGACAGGCGCAGCAACCCGGCCCGCCGGTGCTCGTCGGGGAACGGCTCCGGCGGCAGGCGGTGCAGCCCGACCAGGTCGGCGACCCGCCGCGCCAGGGCCACGCCGACCGGCCCGGCGAGCAGCGTCGCCACCCGCCCGCGCGGCACCCGGCGCAGGGCCGCCGCGAGCACGCCCGCCAACCGCGCGTCCCCGGTCCGGCCCAGCCCGGCGGCGACCCGTTCCGCGGCCTCGACGTCGACCCGGTCCCGGAGGTCCCCCTCGTCCCCGAGCCCGATCGAGGTCACCAGCGCCGCCACGTCGACCGGCGCGCCGGACCGCGCGTCCCACAGCGCGGACGCCGGCCCCAACCCGTTGGGCACCACCGGCGCGGTCATCCAGTGCGCGTCCGTCCGCACGTGGCGGTGGCGCACCCACTTGGCCACCCGGCGCCCGAACTCGGCGCGCCCGAACCCCTCGGCGGTCCGCACGACGAAGCCCTCCCGCCGCTCGGTGTCGACCCGCAGCGCGCGCAGCGCCCGTTCGTCGAACACCCCGCGCCACAGCACCGGGGGAGCGGGCACGCCCAGCTCCCGCAGGAACCGGGTGGTGCGGTCCCAGTCCAGGCAGCGGTCGCCGTCCCACACCGAGAACCCGTAGAACCAGCTCTCCAGGCCGGTGTAGGCGATGGAGTGGCGGGCGTGGACGTTCTCGCCGCACACGCGCCACCCGGCGGGCAGCCGCGCCGCGACCCGCCCGTGCAGCGCCTTGACCCACGAGCGGGACGGGTGGTGCGCGGAGTCCACGGACCGGGCGTGCAGCCCGTCCGGGTACAGGGTGGTGTTCTCGCCGTCGAGCTTCTCGGTGACCACCACCTCGCGGCCGCGCAACCCGGCCAGGTCGAGCACCCGCACGTCGTCGGACGTGGCGCCCGGGGACCACGGGAGGTGCGGTGTGCGCGGGTACGGCGTGCGCATGACCCCTCCCGGTGGCGGACGACGGGAGGACGATAGACAGGCCGGCGCGGGTGATCGACCGGATTTCCCCGTGCCCCGCCGAGTCCGCCGCCCGCCGACCCCGTGCCCGCCGACTTCGCAGCCCGCCGGGAAATGCGTTGATCGGGCCGGGTCGGGCCCCTAGCCTCCGGCGGGTTCACCCACGGCGGTGCGGCGCCGCCGTGCCCGTCCGGAATGGCGGAGTCCCGTGCGAGACCACCCGATCGGCGCCGCGGAGCGGATCGTCCCGGCCAACGGCGTCGAGCTGTGCTGCGAGGCGTTCGGCGACCCCCGGCGGCCCGCGCTGCTGCTGGTCATGGGACTGGGCTTCCAGCTCGTGCACTGGCCCGACGAGTTCTGCCGGCGGCTGGCCGGGCGAGGCTTCTTCGTCGTCCGGTTCGACAACCGCGACGCCGGCCGCTCGACCCACCTGCCCGGGGTCGACTACGCGCTGGAGGACATGGCCGCCGACGCCGTCGGGCTCCTCGACGCGCTCGGCGTCGAACGCGCCCACGTGGTCGGCGCGTCGATGGGCGGGATGATCGCCCAGGTCATGGCCGAGCTCCACCCGTCGCGGGTGTCGAGCCTGGCGTCGCTGATGTCCACCACCGGCCGCCGGGGCAAGGGCCGCACCTCGCCGCTGCTGCTGCGCCACCTGCTCTCCCGGGGCGCCCGCACCGAGCAGCAGGCCGTCGAGCGGCGCGTGCGGCTGTTCGCCGCCATCGGCTCCACCGGCTTCGAGCAGGACGTCGACGAGATCAGGCGGGCCACCGCGCTCTCGTTCCGCCGCGACCCCGACCACCGCGGGGGCCGCCGCCGGCAGTACCGGGCGGTGCGCGCGGCGGGCGACCGGACCGACCGGCTCGCGCGGATCACGGCCCCGACGGTCGTCGTCCACGGCACGGCGGACCGCATGTGCCACCACTCCGGCGGCGAGGCCACCGCCGCCGCGATCCCCGGTGCGCGGCTCCTGCTCGTCCCGGGCCTGGGCCACGACCTCCCGCCCGGCGCGTGGCCGACGATCGTGGACGCCGTCGTCGGGAACGCCCACCGCGCCGGGAACCCCTGAGCCCGCGAACGCCCTGTTCCGCCTCCCACCGAACGACTTCCCGGTCCGCGGAGGCCCGTCGCGGCGCGGCGGTAGACCCGAACGGACGGGGCCGGTCGGGTGGCTTCGGCGGCCCGAAGCGGTCCATGAGCTAGATCACTCACATCGACCAACCCAAGACCCCGGTCGAGAAGTTAGGTTAGGCCAACCTAATGAAGCTTCGTCGGGGAAAGGGGTGCCGGTGACCGCGTCGGGGAACGGGGAAGCGGGCGTGGCGGGGAAGGTCGCGCTGGTGACCGGAGCCGCCCGGGGCATCGGCGGGGCCGTGGTCGAGGCGCTGGTCGGGGCCGGCGCGACGGTCGCCGCGCTCGACGTCGAGGCCGAGGGCCTGGGGCTGGCGGCCGAGCGGCACGAGGGGCGGGTCGTGCCCTACGTCGTGGACGTGGGCGACCCGGCCGCCGTGGTGCGGGCGGTGGCGGCCGTGGAGGAGGAGGTCGGCCCGATCGGCATCGGGGTGTCGGTCGCGGGCGTGCTGCGGCACAGGTCGGTGTGCGAGACCACCGACGAGGACTGGGCGGCCACGTTCGCGGTCAACGCCACGGGCGCGTTCACGGTGCTGCGGGAGCTGGCGCGGCGGATGGTGCCGCGCGGGAGCGGCTCGCTGGTGACCGTGGGCTCGAACTCGGTCGGCGTGCCCCGGGTGGGGATGGCGGCCTACGCGGCGTCCAAGGCGGCGATCACCATGCTGACCCGGTGCCTGGGCCTGGAGCTGGCGGGCAGCGGCATCCGGTGCAACGTCGTGTCGCCCGGCTCGACCGACACCCACATGCAGCGTCTGCTGTGGACGGACGAGGACGGGCCCCGCGCCGTGCTCGAGGGCGACCCCGGGCAGTTCCGGGTCGGCATCCCCCTGGGGCGCATCGCGGACCCGGCCGACATCGCGGAAGCCGTGCTGTTCCTGGCCTCCGACCGCGCCCGGCACATCACCATGCAGAACCTGTACGTGGACGGCGGCGCGACCCTCGTCGCCTGACCGGGCCCAGTACCCGATCACCCTCCCCGAACACCCTGGTCGATCGCCGTCCAGGGTTCTGCGCGCGGGCGAATTAGGCTAGGCTCCCCTAAGTTTGCTTAGGCTACCGAAACGTCGCGACGCCACCGACCTCCGAAAGGGAATCCCGACGTGTCCACACCTGCTGTGGTCCGACCCAGGCCCGTGCACCGGGCGGCCGACCTGCTGGCCGCCTACCTGCCGGGGTCGTTCTTCTACTCCTCGACGACCGGGTCGCTGCTCGCCGACGGCGTCCACGCGACCGTCGGGGCCGGGCACGGGACCCGGGCCGCCGCGGTGGCCGAAGCCCTCGACGCGGCGGCGGTGTTCGGCGTGGAGGACCCGGTGGTGGTCGGCGCGATCGGCTTCCGGCCCGACGCCGAGGCCAGCCTCGTGGTGCCCGCGGTGGTGCGCCGGGCCGTCGTTGGTCAGCGCGAACTTCAGCCCGCCCGTGGTGCCGTTGCCGGCCTCCGGGTCGATGGCGCCGCCCACGGCGCTG